>NZ_JAPWBR010000017.1:0-44192 GCF_041433555.1 Granulicatella sp. 20925_1_45
ATCCCCTTGACGATTTTTTGTTGTATATTGTTCGTCACTACCTGTTGAGTTTGTGGCAGTTACTTTTACTTGACCGATTTGTGCATTTACCCCTAAAGCACCTGTAGCTGCGGCTTCGTTTGCTTCAGAAGTAGTATTTTCTGTACTTACCGTAGTTTCAACTGCTGGTGTTTCACTAGTTTCTGTATTACTTGTCTCTACTGTTGTAGGTTCACTAATCTCCTGCGCATAGGCAAAAGTTGGCGCTACTTGATTCGTTAATAATGTGAATATTAATAATGTAGTTGATAATTTATGAATAAACCTTTTCATCTAGTTCTCCTTCTTTTTTAAAAATATTATTCTATAAAAATTCATATATATTATACTGTATTAATGTGAGTTATCCAAGAGAGAATCAAGACCAATTTTCTTCCTTTAAAAAGAATTTTTTTCACATTTGAAACCCAAATCAAGAAAAAAGAGCCGGATAAACCGACTCTTTCCATATTATTTACTTAAATAGTCTTTTGAAGATGCATTCAATTCTTTTACGATTTCGTTTACTTCTTCAAGAGTTTGAACAATCGCACCTGATGCTAATGGATGTCCTCCACCACCATGGTTTTGAGCAATCACATTCACGATTGGGCCTTTAGAACGAAGATTTACTCGGTAGCTTCCATCTGGTTGCTCAACAAATAACGCCCAGCAATGAATGCCTTCAACCGTACTTGGAAGTGAAATAACACCATGTGTTTGATCTTCTTCAATTCCAAAGTGCTCTAAATCCTTTTGCGTTAAAATTGTAGCTGCAACGCCATTCTCAGAAATTTCCATGTTTTGGTAAATATAACCTGCTAAACGGCTTACTGAAACAGGATTTGTAATCATGTGGTAAGCAATGCCTGAAATATCAACATCGAATTCTAATAGTTTAGAAACCATTGCAAATGTTACAGCTGTTGTTGATGGATAAAGGAATCGACCTGTATCTCCTACAATACCTGCATATAATGCATTAGCTGCTTCTTTTGAGACGTTCCAAGTACTTTCTTCACCAAATGCAAAACGACATAAAATTTCACTTGTACTACTTGAATTCGTATCTACAAATGAAATGGCACCATAAACATCTCTATCTGGATGGTGGTCGATTTTAATTACTTTCGATGGATCTACTTCAAATGGGCAGTCAATACGTGGTGTATTTGCACAGTCTAAAACAATAATCAGTGCAGAATCGAATTGTTCCTGTGTAATTTCATCCATTTCTCCAATATAACTTAGTGAACTTGGCATTTCACCTAATAAGTACACTGTTTTTTCTGGATAAGTTGCGCGAATAATTTCTCTTAACCCTACTTGTGAACCAATTGCATCTGGGTCTGGTGATTCATGACGCAAGATAACAATCGAATCTGCTTTTTTAATTTCTGCATCAATCTTTTTAAAAAACTCTGTATAATTCATTATTTAATATTTCCTTTCATCCAATGATTGGACTGATTTTTATTGTAAATACAACATCTTATAATACTCTTATTTAGGCGTAATTTCAATTTTTCTTAAAGGTTTTCACTGCCTCTTTTAACTCAGCATCCACTTCTAAAATTTGACTCTTCGTAACAGAAGGAATGCCACACGCTAGCGTATGTCCTCCACCGCCAAAAGCTTGCGCAATATGATTCACGGTTGGCCCTTTTGACCGCAAATGAACTCTAAAGGTGCCATCCTCTTGTTCCACATACATACTCCACGCCAGAATCCCTTCAACCGTTCCAGGAACTGAAACTACAAGTGAAGCTAATTGGTCAGTAGCTTGGAAACGTTCGAGTACTTCTTTCGTTAAAACTACACTCGCCATTCCTTTACTATATATTTCTAGATGCTCGTAAATATACCCTGTCATTCGATTCACGTTCAACGGTTTTGTAATCATTTTATCCGCAATTCCAGCCAAATCTACATCGTGTTGTATCAATTTTGATACAAGTGCAAAAGTTTTCGAAGTGGTTGACGGATATAAGAATCGACCGGTATCCCCGATGATTCCTGTGTAAATCACGTTAGCAGCTGACTTATTCATTTGAAATGGAGTTGCTTCGTCAAAAGCAAACTCAGCCATGATTTCACTGGCACTGGCTGCAGTTGTATCTACATAACAAATCTTTCCGTACGGTGTCACATTTGGATGGTGATCAATCTTAATTACCTCATCGACATTCACTTCAAATGGACAATTGATAAGTCTCGGTGTAGAACAATCGACAACAATAACAAGAGAGGTATCGAACACCTCTTGAGTGGTTTCATCCATGTCGCCGATATACTTCAAGTTTTCTGGCATATCTCCAATAACGTAAACAGACTTTTCTGGATAGGTTGCCTTAATGAGTTCACTTAGACCTATCTGTGACCCCAAAGCATCTGGATCTGGCTTTCTATGTCTTAATATCACAATTGAATCGGCTTTTTCAATCTCTGTGATGATTTCTTGTAATAATTCTTTGTAATCCATACTTAGTTTCTTTCCATTAATTGATTTGACATAATTGCCTTAGCAACAACAGAATTCTCTAGCAACACGGAAATATCTAATTTAGAGACTTTACGTCCATTATCCAAGGTTTGTATTTGAATTGAAATTTTACTTTCAATCGGAATCATCTTTAAGTAATGCATTTCTAATTGCTCAATAACTGTGTTACGACGTTGACTACGATGAATAAACTCTTTTGAGGCAACTGATACAACTTCACATAATACACCAAATGAAAGCATTCCAAGATTATTGGTCATTTGTGGCGTTACAGTAAAGCTAAAATGAGCACTTGTAGGGTTTACTTCAACGATTTCTAAGTTTTCACTTACATCATCTTCAAAAGTATTTCCAACTTGTGGTTGACGCTGTGTTAACTGCATTGCCTTCATTACATCACGACGTGAAATAATCCCAATCAATTCCATATTGTCTTGAACAACTGGAAGCATCTCCAATCCATTCCAAATCATCGAGTGCGCCACGCTGGCAACAGAAGCATGTAATTTTGAGACTGATGGATTCTTCGTCATTACGCGTTCCATTGTGAGAGTATCAGCTTTTGCTAAAATATCTTTAGCAGAAACAACACCCACCAAACGATTCGAATGATTAATAACTGGGAAGCGAGAGTTTCCTGTTTTTTCACTCAGTTGGCGATATTCTTTAACGGTTTGGTCCATCCTCATGTAATTCGTATTTTCTAAATCGTTATAAATATCTGCGACAATCATAATTTTTTTCTTAATTAATTGGTCAGTCATCGCACGGTTAATGAGACTAGCAACTGTAAATGTATCATATGTTGTTCCCATTAATGGAATTTTTAATTCATCGGCTTTTTGAATCAATTGTGGCGTTGCTTGGAATCCCCCAGTAATTAATACGGCTGCACCTTGATTCAATGCTAGTAATTGCGCATCTTCACGGTTCCCGATAATCACAAGGGATTCTGGTTGAATATAACGCGTCATTGCATCAAGAGTCATCGCACCAATAACGAAGCGATTTAGTATTTTATCTAGACCGTCATGTCCACCGAACACTTCTCCTTCGATGATTTTAATAATCTCACCAAACGACAACTTTTCAAGATTATCTTTTGTTTTACGTTCAATACGAATCGTCCCTACACGCTCGATGGTAGAAACAATACCTATATTTTCAGCTTCTTTAATCGCACGATACGCTGTACCTTCACTCATTTCCATGTTCTTCGCAATTGAACGCACAGAGATTTTTTCTCCCACTGGCAATGATTCAATATAACGAATGATTTGTTGATGCTTTGATGTCATAATATCTCCCTCTGTATTAAAAAAAATGAAACACCTTACTTAAACTGTACTATTATTGTACTAAAATTTTAGTAGAAATACTAGAGCTAAAATAAAAAACTGGCCTTAAAAAGACCAGTTTTATCATTTCATTATTCAGAATAAGGCGGGATTTCTTCACCATGAGGACAATGCGTTGGACTCCCTAAAAATTCCGCTAATCGCTCTGTCATTTCAACAGACGAAGCATGTTCGAGAATTTCTGCTTGTTCATGAACAGAATCTCCCCTAAAACCAAGAGAATTCACAAGAAAGACTTCCCATATTTTATGAGAACGAATTAGACGTTCTGCGACTTTAATTCCCTTTTGTGTTAATTTTGCGCCTTTATAACGGATGTATTCCACCGTACCATCAAGGACAAGCTTGTTTAACATCTCTGTCGTTGAAGCCGCTGAAAGATCCAGCATTTGATTGATGGCTTTATTCGTTACGAATTCATCTTTACCGCCTAATTTATAGATTGTTTTAATGTAATCTTCTTTATTGGGTGTCATAAGCCATCTCCTTTCATTTCCCTAACAGTATAGCATATTTTACTGCTGAAAAACAGAGCAAAGAAAGAGCCTTAGGAAACTCCTAAGACTCTTTAGATTCAAAATGAATTATTTGATACGACCTGGACGTTCTTTATATCCAAAGTATGCGTCAGCAAGAATTTCTTCCATATCAGCTACCATTGGTAAACGAGGGTTCGCAGGTGAACATTGATCTTCATAAGCAAGCATTGCAATTTCATGAATTGTAGCTAACCATTCTTTGTGGTTAACACCTTGTGCTTTGAAGTTCATTTCGATACCTACAGCTTCTCCTAATTCGTAAACAGCTTTAGCAAGTGCATCTACTGCTTCCTCAGGAGTTGAAGATGGTAATCCTAACATACGAGCGATGTCTTGGAATTTTTCATCCGCACGGTAATAGTTGTATTTTGGCCATGTAGCTGCTTTAGCAGGACGAGTACCATTGTAACGGATTACGTATGGTAATAGGATTGCATTAGTACGTCCGTGAACTGTGTGGAAGAATCCTCCAATCTTATGCGCCATTGAGTGGCTCATTCCAAGGAACGCATTGGCAAATGCCATACCAGCCATTGTAGAAGCGTTATGCATTTTTTCGCGTGATACGAAATCAGCATTTTTCACACTACTTACTAAGTTTTCAAATACTAATTTGATTGCTTGTAATGCTAATCCATCAGTATAGTCGTTTGCTAGTGTTGAAGTGTACGCTTCAATTGCGTGAGTTAACACGTCCATACCAGTATCAGCTGTTACAAAATCAGGAACTGTCATAACTAACGCTGGGTCAACAATCGCAATTGTTGGTGTTAGAGAGTAGTCAGCTAATGGATATTTACGGTTGTTTGCTTTATCTGAAATTACCGCGAATGGTGTTACTTCAGAACCTGTACCAGAAGTTGTTGGGATACCAACATATTTAGCACGTTCTCCTAATTCTGGGAATTTGAATGCACGTTTACGGATATCCATGAATTTTTGAACTAAGTCACGGAAGTCCACTTGTGGTTGTTCGTAGAACATCCACATTACTTTCGCAGCATCCATTACAGATCCACCACCAAGTGCAACGATTGTATCCGGCTCGAAGCTCTTCATGATTTCAGCACCACGGTTTACAGTTGTGATGTCTGGATCTGGTTCTACGTCTGAGAATACTTCATAAATTACTTTATTTGGACGTAATTCTAATTGTTCAATAACACGTTGTAAGAATCCTAATTTAACCATTGCTTGGTCAGTTACGATCATTACACGGCTTACATTTTTCATTTTTTGTAAGTATTGAATTGAATCGCGTTCGAAATAGATTTTTGATGGAACTTTAAACCATTGCATGTTATTTCTACGTCTCCCTACTTTTTTGATATTTAATAGATTTACAACACTTACGTTATCCCCAACTGAGTTACGTCCGTAAGAACCGCAACCTAATGTTAATGATGGGATAAATGCGTTATAAACGTCCCCGATACCACCGAAAGTAGAAGGAGCATTCCAAATGACACGAATTGCACGAACAACGCGTCCAAATTCTTTAGCTAATTCAGCATCTTCAGTATGAATTGCTGCTGAGTGTCCTAAACCATGGAATTCAACCATTTGACGTGCTTTTTCAATACCGTCTTCACGAGATTCTGATTTAAGCACTGCAATTACTGGAGAAAGTTTTTCACGAGTTAAAGGTTCTTTTTCGCCAACTTCTTTACATTCTGCAGCAAGAATGTTAGTTCCTTCTGGAACTGAGAATCCAGCTTGTTCTGCGATCCATGCTGCTGGCTTACCAACGATGTTCGCATTTAATTTAGCTCCAGCACAGTTTTTGCTGTTTGCTTTTACGCCGAAGCAGAATTCTTCTAATAATGCTTTTTCTTTTTTGTTTACAAAGTAAGTGTGATAGCTCTTTAATTCTTTAACAAAATCATCGTAAATTTCTTTATCAATAATTGCTGCTTGTTCAGATGCACACACCATACCATTATCGAACGATTTACTCATTACAATATCGTGAGCTGCTTGACGAATGTTAGCAGATTTTTCAACATAAGCTGGTACGTTACCTGCACCAACCCCAAGAGCTGGTTTACCGCAAGAGTACGCAGCTTTAACCATCGCGTTACCACCTGTTGCTAAGATTGTAGCAATGCCATCATGGTTCATTAAAGCATTTGTTGCTTCAATAGATGGATGTTCGATCCATTGAATACAATTTTCAGGAGCTCCAGCTGCAATGGCTGCATCGCGAACGATTTGAGCTGCGTGTGCAGAACTTTGCTGAGCTGATGGATGGAATGCAAACACGATTGGATTACGTGTTTTTAAAGCGATTAATGATTTGAAAATTGCAGTTGAAGTTGGGTTTGTTGTTGGAGTAATCCCACAGATAACACCGACTGGCTCAGCGATTAATGTTAATCCTGTTACTTCATCATCTGAAATAACGCCAACTGTTTTAGTATGACGCAAGTTGTGCACCACGTGTTCACAGGCAAATAAGTTTTTCGTAGCTTTATCTTCGAAAACACCACGTCCTGTTTCTTCGATTGCATGTTGCGCTAATACACCGTGTTGGTCTAACGCAGCAACTGATGCTTTTGCCACAATGTAGTCAACTTGTTCTTGATTTAACAAGCGGAATTCATCTAAGGCTTTCAACCCATTCTCCACGAGATGGTTGATTTCTTGTTGTACTTGGTTGTTGTTTTTTTCTTCACTCACTTGTGATTTCCCCCAGTGTTTGTTATTTTTATCACATTCTTATCTTACACTATTTTTGTAAAAATGTAAACTATTTTCATTGAAAAATTTTCCTTTGAAAACAGATTCATTTGTTTTCATTTCCCTTTCATAAAAATTCCCTAACCTATACCTTCATTCTAACCATTATTCCGAAAATAGCAATACTTTTGTAGCGCTTTTTGTAATCCTTTACAAAGTTTTTTATACAAAAAGAGAAGCTAGCGTACAGCTAGCTTCTCTTTTTAAAATAATTCACTTAAATTGATATCCTCAAGTGTAATCTCTTTATTCGTTTGTGCTTCTAAAGATTCAAAATCGAAATATTCATTAATACTTAATTGATTAATTTGAAAAATCTGCTCAAATAGATTTTCAGGAATTTTTTTCTTCCAACGATAATCAGCAAAATAATGCGCGAGATCTTCCGTTTGAATTGTTGTATATCCTAAATCGTTAAACTCACTGACTTTATAATATAACCAAGTTTTAAATTTATTTTTTAAACTTTCTTTATCCATCGATTACTCTTCTTCAGTTGCTACTTCATCAGTATACACTTCGTTATTTGTTGGAGCAGATTCTGAAACAACATGGTGAATAGCAGCACGTTCGAAAGTTAGGATGACTCCTTCGCAATCTAGGTCGACTGTTTTATTTACAGTATCAATGTTATCAATTACACCGTGCAATCCACCGATTGTAACTACTTTATCTCCAATTTTCATCGCTTCTCTTTGCGCTTGAATTTCTTTAGCACGTTGACGTTGTTTACGTCCGAAGAACCAGAACGCTCCTCCTGCTACAACGATATATGCAATTAATAATGTCATTTGATCCATAATCTTACCTCATTTCCAATTTTATGTTTTTACTTTATCAAAAAAGTCGCTTTATTTCTATACTCTTTAGAAATTTCTAGCATTTTCTTTGTTGAAGCCATATTCTTCAAAGAACGCTTCTCTAAACTCTAATAAGTTATCATCCATAATCGCTTGGCGTACTTGCTTCATTAAGTTTAATAAGAAGTACAAGTTATGATAACTGGTTAAGCGTAAGCCAAATGTTTCGTCTGTCTTAAATAAATGACGGATATAAGCACGTGTATAGTTACGACATGTGTAACAATTACATTTCTCATCCAATGGACGGAAATCACGTTCGTATTTCGCGTTCTTCACTACAAGACGCCCCGCACTGGTCATACAAGTACCATTACGAGCAATACGTGTTGGTAGTACACAGTCAAACATATCTACTCCGCGAATGACTCCATCGATTAATGAGTCAGGTGACCCCACTCCCATTAAATAACGAGGTTTATTATCTGGAATGAGTGGTGTTAAGTAATCCAACACTTCATTCATCTCTTGCTTTGTTTCACCAACCGACAATCCACCAATAGAATATCCTGGGAAATCTAGAGAAACCATGTCTTTTGCATGAGCGATACGTAAATCTTTATAACCAGCACCTTGTAAGATTCCGAATAACGCTTGTGTATCTGGTGATTTATGTGCCTTTAATCCACGCTCTGCCCAACGAGTTGTACGAGCGATTGAATCTTTCACGTAATCATGTGTATGGTGGAAATCTGGACACTCGTCAAAACTCATGATGATGTCTGCACCTAGTTTATTTTGTACATCGATTGAAATTTCAGGAGATAAGAATAATTTAGATCCATTTAAATGATTTCTAAAATGAACTCCTTCTTCTTCAATACGACGCATATCGCTCAGCGAGAAGACTTGGAAACCGCCTGAGTCTGTTAAAATCCCTTTTTTCCAATTCATGAAGTTATGGAGTTTACCGGCTTCATCTACAATATCTGCACCTGGACGTAACCATAAGTGGTATGTGTTACTTAAAATGATATTTGCGCCCATTTCATCTAATTCTTCCGGAGACATTGATTTCACAGTAGCAAGTGTCCCAACCGGCATAAACATTGGTGTTGGGAATGTACCATGTGGTGTAATAATTTCTCCAAGACGAGCGCCTGTATGTTTTTCTGTTTTAATCAGTCTATATTTTACTGCAGGTTCTGTCATTTTATAAATCCTTTCTTCGTTTCATAACTATCTAACTGTACTCTACAAATCACAAAAAGTCCAATAAAAACGGGAGTTAGCTCGCGCTTCACTCCCACTTTTTTCTATTATATTAATCTACAATTTTTGTATAATTGTAACTTGGCTCTTTTAACTTTTCGTCAAAGCTTACTTCTAAATTATGCCCTTGGAAAAACCATTCATCCCCAGTTTCAACAAAATATGTAATGCCGTTTTCTACTACACTTACATAAGGATTGCTTGGAGCATCTACTTCAACTGCTAGAGAGAACCCTTCATGAATAGGACTGCATCCGTATACCTTTCCTAGGAAACGAACACCACGTTCTTTAGATACACCCATTTCTTCTTCAAACCACGCTTGCGCTTTCTTATCGATTGTTAATTGCATTGTATCCACTCTTTCCTCTAGTTTACTCTCTCATTCTATCATAGAATCGTAGAAAGTCGGTAAAGTTTGCTCATCGCTTTCCAGTATATATGAATGAAACGCAATTTAGAGAAGTTAAACTTGTGAATCCATTAGACTCATAAAAAGAAACTGTTTTCGTTGAATCATCTGTTGCTAGTTGAATTTGATATACATTCTTGTACTTTTCTAGAGAGAGTTGTAACAATTTTGTGCCAATTCCCTGATGTTGGTATTCAGGGTACACTAAAATATCTTGAATAAATAGAATAGACGCCCCATCTCCAACCGCTCGCAATACACCAACGAGTTTTTCTTCTTCATTAAGCGCTGCTAATATATGAAGAGAATTTTTGTATGCCTCTTTCAGCATTGTTGGATTCAGTGTGTAATTGGTCCATCCTACTGCTTCATATAAAGGAAGAACCTCTTCTAAAGTTATAACTGGATTTTCAAAATAACGAATCATCTGATACTACCTCTTTCTATCATAATTATTTACTGTGCTTTCAAAAAAATTATAAATAAAAAAACTGGAATCCACAATAGTGAATTCCAGTTTTGAAATTGTCTAATAATATTAGCCAAGTTTGTTATAGTATTCAACGACTAGTGATTCGTCAACTTCAGAAGTTAACTCGTCACGTAATGGTAGACGGTTTAATGAACCTTCTAATTTATCTTCGTCGAAAGTAACGAACTCTGGACGACCATATAAAGCTTCTAGAGCTTCTTTAATGATTGTTAAGTTACGTGATTTTTCACGAACACCCACAACATCGCCAACTTGTACTTGGAATGAAGGGATATCTACGCGTTTACCGTTCACAGTGATGTGACCGTGATTTACTAATTGACGTGCTTGACGACGAGTAGTTGCTAAACCTAAACGGTATACTACGTTATCTAAACGTTGTTCAAGAAGAACCATGAAGTTTTCACCATGTTTACCTTCTTTAATTTTGCCAGCTTTTTTGAATAAAGTAGCAAATTGACGTTCGTTCATACCGTACATATGACGTAGTTTTTGTTTTTCTTGTAATTGTTGACCATACTCAGATAATTTTTTACGGCTGTTTGGTCCGTGTTGACCTGGTGCGTATGGACGACGAGCGATTTCTTTTCCTGTTCCTGAAAGTGAAATGCCTAAACGACGAGATAACTTCCAGCTTGGTCCAGTGTAACGTGACATTGAACATTCCTCCAATAATTGTTTATTTTTTTGGAGTAAAATAATCGCGAAATCTTCGATTCGTGCAGTCACTACAAGGGTTCACCTTTGCAGCCGCGGTTACTACCTTACCCTAAAGGCTAGGACTGTTGACGAGCTTCTATATTTCTGCTGCATATTTTACACAAAAAGTATTGTACCCTATTTCCTCTGAAAATACAAGGATTTTACTTTGTTTCCCACTCAAGAGATAAGTGGCAACATTTTTGTTCATCTGATTCTAATTGATGTAAAGTTTGAACCCCGTTTTCAGTATCACGAATTTCATAAAAACTCTTAACGGTAGCTTCTGGAAGAATTTCCTTATCATACTTTACAAGAACTGATTTTAAACTATGTGTCTTAATAAATTCCATTCCAAGGCTATCCATTACCCAATCAAAATACTTCGCGTTGTTCACATGGTGATTATAATCGATATCATTGAGGCGAACACGGTAAGTTTGAACACTTGCTTTGTCCAAATCAATTTTTGGAACTCTTGGATTACGACGAGTATCTTTTTTATTCTCAATTGGATATTCACTTAATACTTCTTCATCTAGTGAAATGAGTTTTCTCTCTTCAATATTAATCATTGAAAATGTCGTTAATGCGTCTACTAGTACTTCTTCGTCTAGAGACAAAATCGTATAACGACGGAACGTAAAGAACTTGTTATATCCAACTGGTTCTGTCTCGATAATAATTTCTTCTTCTAATTTTGGAAGGCGGTTCACAGTTAATTGGTTTTGAATCACAATCCACGATAAGCCTTTTTGATAAATCAAATCAGGATGTGCTAGACTGCGTTCTTGTTTACGCGAAGCAAGCATCATAATCCCAACGACATGGCTAAGAGATAACTCCCCTTTCCAGTTACACTCATACGCCTTCACAACATGATTCATACGACAAATTGATTCTACCATAGTACATCCTTTCGTAATTGACTAGTTCCACACATCGACACTATCTGTATTCAATACTGAAACTATTTCATGCCCCTTGAATAAGATAATATAGTCGGTAGGTAAATGCATTACTTCATATAATTCTGGGTAATCTGGAAAGATTTCATACGCTTGATTTCCTTCTAGCGGTTGCGGATCAATCGTTTGATCGATTGGAGCAATATACCAAGTTTCATCATCAAAACGATGCGCATACCACTCATCCACTTCAAATGTATGGTTGGCAATCACTAATGGTCCATCAAAGCGGAATGGAATGAGACGTCCTAATGTTTTCGTACGTTTTCCAGTTTGAATCGTTTTACGAATAATATCTAAGAAATAAGAGAAATCTTCTACCCATTCATCTAGTAGTTTATGTTCATAATTTTGAACAACCACTTGGAAATCTTCCCCTTTTGGAATGACTTTCACTTGTCCATAATGAATTGGAATTAAAGTGTCTACCTCGTCCCAATTCTCCTCAAAATATTCTTCTACAAAAGAGAGCATATCTTCTGCTTCTTTTTGATACTCTTCATCTGCCGTTAAAATCAAACGGCGACCATTCAATTCACGAATAAATTCCATAAAATCTCTCCTTTCACGTTTACTAGTGTACCTCATTTTCGAAAAATTTACCTGTATCATACCCGCAAACACTAAAAATTTGTTATACTGAATGAAAGCATGAAAGGAGCACATCGATGCAAAACAACCCTTTTTACAAGTTTTATCAAAAGCCTCTTGAAGAAAGAAAAGAAACTTTATTAAATCATCCATCATTATCTAATGAAGCGAAAGAACGACTCAAAAATGATCTTTCTCTTCCAGAATCAGTAGCAGGTCAAATGGTCGAAAACCAAATTGAAATTTACGGTCTTCCTTATGGGATTGTTCCAGAAATCATCGTAAACGGAAAAAGTTATATCGTTCCAATGGTAACGGAAGAACCTTCAGTAATTGCTGCAGCGAGCTATGCTTCAAAACTAATCAACTTGGCTGGCGGAACTACAACGATTCAAGAAAAGCGTGAAATGATTGGAGAAATTGCCATTGTTAAATCTCCTCTAACACTAGAAGCAGTAAAAGCCAAACTTGAGGAACAGAAAGAATCATTATTTACAATTGCTAATAACTCGCACCCTTCTATCGTGAAGCGCGGTGGTGGTATACGAGATATCTGGGTAGAAGAAAAGTCTACTGACAAGAAACGATTCTACATTTTCTATGTATCTGTTGATACACAGGAAGCGATGGGAGCAAATATGTTGAATACCATCCTCGAATCCCTTGTGTCTCCAATTGAGGCGATGACTGCAGGCGAAAGTATTATGGCTATCCTTTCGAATCTTGCGATAAACTCTGTTGTCACTGCTAAATGCGTGCTCTCTCCAAGAATTTTAGATACCAAAACAACAAAAGGAGAAGACGTTGTAGATCGCATCGTTTTAGCAAGTGAATTTTCAAAAGCAGATCCGTATCGTGCAACCACGCATAATAAAGGAATTATGAATGGAATTGATTCTGTCGTAATTGCAACTGGTAATGACTGGCGAGCAATCGAAGCAGGCGCTCATGCTTTTGCAAGTTTAAGCGGCAAGTACCAACCGCTAACAAACTGGACTAAAGATGAGACAGGAAATCTGGTTGGAACCATCACACTTCCGCTTCCCGTTGGAACGGTTGGCGGGTCGATTTCAATCCACCCTGGAGCGCAATTTGCTCATGAATTATTGGGACATCCAAGTGCTGTTGAATTAGCTGGAATTATCGCATCGATTGGATTAGCGCAAAACCTTGCAGCAGTGAGAGCTCTTGTGACTGACGGTATTCAAAAAGGCCATATGCGACTCCAAGCAAAATCATTAGGCCTAGCAGTTGGGGCAACCGAAGAAGAACTACCACATCTTATGAACTTACTCAGCCAAGCTCCTCACTTAAATCAAGAAACTGCCAAAGCTCTATTAGAAGAATTGAGAAAATAAAAAATAGACTTCCCTAGCAACTGGCTTAGGAAGTCTTCTTTATTTATTATCTTTCGTCTTCAGTGTATTCCATTAATGTGAAGATATCGTATTCGCTAATTTTTTCGCGACCTTTTAAGTCTGTTAACTCTATTAAGAAAGCTAAACCAACTACTTCACCGCCAAGCTTTTCAACTAGTTTTGCAGCGGCAGCCATTGTTCCACCTGTTGCTAATAAATCATCACAAATTAGAACTTTTTGACCAGGTTTTACAGCATCTTTGTGCAAGTGTAATTCAGCTGAACCGTATTCTAAATCATATTCTACAGCCACTGTTTCACGAGGTAATTTTCCTTTTTTACGAGCTGGTGCGAATCCAATTCCTAACTCATACGCTACAGGACATCCAACGATAAATCCACGTGCTTCTGGTCCAACAATCATTTCAGCGCCAATTCTACGAGCGTAATCAACAATTTGTTGTGTTGCGTATTGATAAGCTTTCCCGTCCGCCATTAATGGAGAAATATCACGGAAAATAATACCCTCTTTAGGATAGTTTGGAACACTAGCAATATATTCTTTCAAGTTCATTGAGAACTCCTCCTTTTATTTACCTTGTTGTGAATCCATCCAACTCTTAAGTTCTTGGAACTGGCTATAGTTGAATTTCTTTTCAAGCAACATTTGTTCATTTAACTTTTTCAATAAGGTTGACTCTTCTAAGTCGTTTGTTTTTGGACTTTCGTTAATCATTAAATGTCCATCTACTATTTTAACAAATTCCAACTCAAAAAACACTTTTAATATCACTCGGAATTGTTCAACTGGAATTTTGAGGAATCCAGCAACCGAAACTAGTTTTTCATTGTACGGAATTTTTACATGAGATTGGATATATTTGTATACTAGACCAAACTTAGGCTTATCAGGTATGCCTGTTGTCACAACCGAATTCTTCGTATATGCGATGACATAAAGAGGCTGTGTCCATTCCATTTTAAAGAAAGCTTCCACTTCTTCAATCTTTTCTGGTAGGTCGAATAACACAATTGCTTTAGCAGTTGGTTTCTCGTTTGCAGCTACAAAGGATGCAAAATCCATCACGCTTGAAGTACTTGGAATTCTTGTTTCTAGTTCCTTCAAGTACACTTCATTTGTTGCTAGATAAAGTGCATTTTCAACAGCTAGATGATCTTTTGTAATCTTAGAAGTACGCCAGTCGATAACGACTCTACCTTTAACAGCAATATCTTTTACTAATAATTGAGGAAGACGATTATTTTGCCATTCATTAATCTCTAACGTACCAGCAATACTAATCTTGGTATCTGGTTGAAGAGATGCTGCACATTCCCCTTTACTAAACGCCATCGCTTGAAGTGTATTTGCCGAACTGGCCTCTTTCAAATTAAGCTTCAAGTGCTGTTTATCCGCACCAAGTAATTGTGTTGACGCCACTTGAATTCCTTCCAGAGAAACAACCGGTTCTGGATTATCCGTACCAAATGGTTTGAGACTGGCTAATGATTCAATCCAATCAACCGTAATGTCTTTTAATGGAAGAATTTCATCAATTGTCAAAGTAGCTTTCGCATCTAACGAGTCTTGATGGTCTTTTGCATATTGCTCAAGGCCTTCGATAATCGTTGGAAGCATAATCGTTTCAACTGTCAATCCAGCAGCCATATGATGTCCACCGAATTTTAGAAGATGATCTTTAACACTTGTTAACGCATCATAGAGATTAAATTCTCCAAACGAACGCCCACTACCCTTGGCTGTTAAGCCGTCTTCACTAATTCCTAACACAATGGTTGGTTTACCAGTCTGTTCGACAATTCGACTCGCTACAATTCCAAGAACGCCTTCATGCCAGCCTGGTTGAGCTAACACAAGGATAGGTTGATTCATCTGTTCTTGAATAAGCGGACTGGCTTCTTCAACAATTTGATTCACAATTGCTTGACGTCTTTCGTTTTCAGATTGCATAAAGTCAACAATAGTCGCTGCTTCTTCATCATCAAACGTTGTCATCAATTGAACCCCTGGAGTGGCATCTCCTAGTCGACCCAATGCATTTAGGCGTGGTCCAATCTGAAAGCCTATTGTCTTTTCATCTAATTTATCAACTTTAACGGATAACTTCTCAATCAAAGTAACAAGGCCAATACGCTGCGTTTGTTTCATTTGACTGATTCCTAGTTTAGCAATCGTTCTATTTTCGTCTGTAAGGCTCACTAAGTCCGCAATGGTTCCAATCGCAGCTAATTCTACCATTTCTTCTGGAAACTCTCCTAGAAGCGCGTGAGCAAGCTTAAATGCAACACCAGCACCTGATAAATCTCCGCATGGGTAGTTTGCCTCTGGATGACGAGGATGGACAACGGCATAGGCTTCTGGAAGTTCACTTGGAATCTCATGGTGGTCCGTTAAAATCACATCACACCCATTTTCCATCGCATAACGAATTGGTTCATGCGCTGCAATTCCACAGTCTACCGTAATAATGAGTGTATGCCCCTCTTCAATCGCGCGTTGGAACGCTGGAATATTGGGACCATAGCCATCTGTAAAGCGATTCGGTAAATAGTACGATACTTGAGCTCCTAGCATTTCAAGAGTTTCATAGAGAATCGTTGTACTCGTAATCCCGTCTGCATCATAGTCGCCATATATATGAATTAATTCACCATTTTCAATGGCTTCTTGAATACGTGCTACCGCTTTATCCACATCATGTAACAAGAAAGGATCATGGATAAGATGTGGGGTTGGCGAAAGAAACTCCTGTAGTTCTTCTACAGTTTGAACTCCACGTTCCACACATAAGCGAACGAGATTTTCAGACACACCACTTTCACTTGAAAGAAATGTTACGAGTTCATCATCCACATTCTCTTTTAACTTCCATGCATAATTTGCAAAACTCATCGTACACCTCCTCTACTTTTTATTGAAAATACTCCCTAATAGTTTGTCTCCTATTTTCGGGAATAATACATTTAATTTACTCGCAAAGTTCATTGATTTTGGTAAATTCACTTCGCGTTTTTCTCTTTCAATCCCTTTAACAACTTCTCCTGCTACCTTCACTGGATCTAGTACGACAGAGCCTAATTGCTCTAAGTATTTCCCGGTTGGCTCCGCTTTATCAAAGAAATCTGTCGCAATCGGTCCAGGATTGACGGTCATCACATGGATGCCATAAGGTTTTAATTCTAAACGCAATGCATTCGAATATCCTAACACTCCAAATTTAGTTGCTGAATACACGGATGATTTTACCGTTGCCGATTTTCCAGCTTGAGAAGCGATATTCACAATTACTCCGCCCTTATCTTCAATAAACCTAGGTACAAAATGCTGAGTGATTTTAATTAATGTATTCAAGTTTAACTGAAGCATTTGAGTAATCTCAGATTCACTTAAGTCTTTAGCTAATTTAAGGTAACCAAGGCCAGCATTGTTGATGACCATCGTAATTTTGTATGTTTCATCAAGAGTTGCTAACAACTGATTAACAGATGCATCATCGGTTAAATCACACGAATAAACATCAACTGGTTTTGTAGTAAACGTTTTGCACTCCGCAGCTACTTGCTCTAGTTTAGCAGTATTTCGAGCCACAAGAATCAGTTGCACATCTCTTTTAGCTAATTCCAATGCGATTTGTGCGCCAAGCCCACCGCTAGCTCCGGTCACAAGAGCCACTTGATTTGTAAACCATTTAGCGTCCTTCATGATGTTTAATCCTTTCAACAGTCACAATGTCGAAGTCTTTGACAACTTGAACATTCTCAAAAATCTTTTTAGCCTCGTCTTCCAACTCTTGAGATTGTTTTCCAAGATAGCGAGCGCTGATATGCGTTAATAAAAGGCGCTTCACTTCGGCATTTTTAGCTACTTCAGCCGCTTGAAGGCTTGTTGAATGGAAATGACGATAGGCTTGTTGGCCTTTATCTCCTTCGTATGTCGCCTCGTGGACGAGAACGTCCGAACGATAGGCTAAGATTTCACTAGCTTCACATTTACGAGTATCCCCACAAATGGTCACAACTCGTCCTTTAATATCCGGAGAAATATAATCTTGACCATTCACGACCGTTCCATCTTCTAGAGTAATGGTTTCCCCTTTTTTCAACTTACCAAAGAGTGGCCCAAAAGGAATTCCTAACTCTTTTAGACGGTCCGCTTGCAGTTCGCCTGGTTGATCCTTTTCTGTCACACGGAATCCATATGAAGGAATCCCATGTTCGAGTCGCTTCATTTCTACTTTAAAATGTTTATCTTCGAAAAGAAGACCTTCTTTTTCAAATTCAACCACTTTTAAAGGATATCCTAATTTTGAACAAGAAGCTTGAATCGTTGTGTCGATAAAGTTCTTAATCCCTTTAGGACCATAGAGAGTTAAATCATCTTCTCCCCCTTGGAAAGAACGACTCGTCAGTAGTCCAGGTAACCCAAAGATATGATCTCCGTGCATATGCGTAATAAAAATCTTCTTGATTTTTCCTGGACGAATATTTGTATTTAAAATTTGTTGCTGTGTAGCTTCTCCGCAATCGAATAACCACACTTCATTAATCTCATCGAGAAGCTTTAATGCAATTGAAGTGACGTTTCTCATTTTAGAAGGTACGCCAGCACCTGTTCCTAGAAATTGCAATTCCATTTTAATTTCCTCTCAATGTTTCATAAATTTTCTTCGCAAAGAAGAGCGCTTCTTCATGAGCTCCTACTTCTGTTACATATGATTTATGTGAATAGAACCAATCTTGGTCTTTGGAATATTCATTCCAGTCAAGAACATGGACATTCGAATACTTTTCGCTAACAGCAGCGTAAACAGAATTCACATCATCTCTCCATGTTTTGGACGTTGTCGTTGTAACAAGGAAGATTTGTTTTTCCATCCCAATACGTTTTAATTCACGTTCCAATTGTCCTTTTGTAAATGCACTATTAGCCCCAAACATTAAAACAACAGTGTCATGTAATAGATTCTTTGCTTTCAGTTCATTAATGGTTGAAGCTAAATCTGTTACTTGGGCAATCGTTGTCGCATGCATCACGGCATTTGGATAAATGGTTGTTAGTTCATTCGCGATAGCTAATAACGATTGGTCCCCAATAAAGGTAATCGAACTATTACTGCTAAAAACGGTCTCCTCACGAGTAAGCCCGACCACATTATTAATGGTCTTTAATAGTTTCTTATCTGTTTGCTGGGTATTATCCACAATTGTTTGGTTCGTATGGATTAATTCAGTAAGCATGGTCTCTTGTTCAGATAATTTACTTGTAGACTGTGCGAGCCCTACCGCTAAAATAATGAGCGGTACTGCACAGAGTCCAAACAAAATTTGTTTTCCATAAGCCGTTTTTTCATTCAACAGTTCCATCAATTTACGGATCACTTGAAGATAACGTCTTTTCTCAAAAACTTGATACCAAACTTCTCCAAAGAAGAGAATGAGTACCAATTGGATGATACCGTGAATTAAATTACTTGAACCAGCAATCCCCATTTTTGCTTGGTATAACACAATAATTGGTAAAAACCATAAGTAATATGATAAACTTCTACGACCAATCACCGTTAATGGTTTGAAACGGAATAAAATCCCTGTTCCTACCTTAGGATGTACACTCATCAAAATAACAGCAGCTACTGTTAAGTCAAAGAGCAACATTCCTCCACGATAAGTAATATCTTCGTTACGTCCAAGTGTAAATAACAAGATGAACATTAACACAATCGGAATTAATCTTAAATATTGCTCATATGGCACTCTAGATTTATGTTCCTTTTGGAAACGATCTAAAGGATATAGCAATGCCGTACATGAACCAATCAGCATTGAGAATAATCGAGTTCCTGTGCTCATTGTGACATACGTTAATGAATCTGCACCTTTATAACTAAAGAGCATTAATCCAAATGAAGCAGTAGCTAACACTATGATTGCTACAAATAAAGAATTATGCTTTTTAAGGAATAAACTTAAAAATGCGAACACAATTGGCCACAATAGGTAAAATTGAAAAGCTAATGAAATATACCATAAGTGCTCAAATGGATTTTCAGTTAATAAGTTTGGAATAAACGTTTGTGCCTGGAAAATCTGCCACCAGTTATTTAAAAAGACTAAACTAGAAGTAAATGATCCTCTTAAGTTCACCAACATTTCATTTTGAAACAGCGTTATATAAATGAACACTAGAACAAGCATTGCAATTAAAGGAAGCGCAATACGTGCTAGTCGTTTTAATAAAAACTGCTTCAAAGGAATCTTTCCATCGTTCATCAAACTTGTCATTAAGCGGTTTGTCATAAAGTAACCCGCTAAAATGAGGAAGATGTCCAATCCAAGAAATCCACCCGGCAAGCGATAAGAATACAAGTGATAAATAATGATACTAAGGATTCCTATCGCTCTTAGGCCGTCAAATGAAGATACGTAAAAACGTTTTTCCATCTCACTTCTATCAATCATATTCAAAACTCCTTAATCTACGAACTCGAATGAGAAGTTTAGAATACGTACTAAATCGCCATTTTCAGCGCCTTTTTCACGTAAAGTGCTATCTACACCCATTCCACGTAATTGACGTGAGAATCGCATAACAGACTCATCATGTTCCATATTTGTCATCTTGAATAGTTTTTCAATCTTGTCACCATACAGTACCCATGTTCCATCTGGATCTCTTGTCACTTTGAATGGTGCTTCCTCTTCTTCTAATCCATAAACGATATGTGTTTCCACTACTTCTTCGTTTAATGGGAAGAATTCTGTTTCATCTAAAACTTCAGCAGTTCTAGCAAGTAATGCTTGGAGTCCTTCGCGACGATAGGCAGAAATCGGGAAAATCTCTGGCATTTCTTCTCCTTCAGCTAAGCTATCTGCTAAATCTTTCTTGAACTTCTCTAAGTTTTCTTCTGCTTGAGGTTGATCCATTTTGTTCGCCACAATCAACATTGGACGTTCTAGTAAGCGTAGGTGATAACTTCCGAGTTCCTCTTGAATAATCTTGTAATCTTCAAAAGGATCGCGGCCTTCCATTGCGGCCATATCAATGACATGAAGTAACACTTTTGTACGTTCGATGTGTTTTAAGAAATGAATTCCAAGCCCCACACCTGTATGGGCTCCTTCAATTAATCCTGGTAAGTCAGCAACAACGAATTGCTCGCCATTTGGAGACTGCGCCATTCCTAATTGAGGATTCAATGTTGTAAAGTGATAGTCTGCAATTTTTGGTTTTGCACTTGAAATTACAGATAGTAAAGTCGATTTCCCTACTGATGGGAATCCAACTAAACCAACGTCAGCTAAAACTTTTAATTCTAAATCGAGTTCAAACTCTTCCCCTGGTTCACCATTCTCAGCAATGTCCGGTGCAGGGTTTTTATGCGTTGCAAAACGGATATTTCCTCGACCACCACGGCCACCTTTAGCAACTACTACTTCTTGCCCATCTTCTACTAAGTCAGCAATCAAGGCTTTTGTTTCAGCGTTTCTAACGATTGTTCCTGGTGGAACTTTAACGATTAAGTCTTCTGCTCCACGGCCATACATACTTTTACTCATACCGTTTTCACCAGGTTTTGCTTTGAAATGACGTTTGTGACGGAAATCTAATAAGGTTCTAAGTCCTGAATCGACTTTAAAAATGACACTTCCGCCTTTACCACCGTCTCCACCAGCCGGGCCTCCGTCTGGTACGTATTTTTCACGACGAAACGCAACCATTCCGTCTCCACCTTTTCCGGCTTTGACTTGAATCGTGGCACGATCATAAAATACTGCCATTTCATTCACTCTCCTTTCTCTTTGAGGGGTCTTATTTAACGATTAATGATGTGAAATCTGCGAAATCTAAAATGATTTGAGATAGTAATCCTAAGAATCTTAGACGGTTACGACGAACTGCCTCATCATCTACCATTACCATGTTTTCATTGAAGAAATCATTGATTTTTGGTGCTAATGCTTCTAAATGACTATAAAGTTCTTCAGGAGTTAATGTTTGTACTTTTGAATGAAGTTCTTTAATCGCTTTTACTAAAGTACGTTCACTTGCTGTTTCAAGACGATCTTCTAAAATTTCGCCACTCGCATCATCTTGAGCTTTCGCACTAATATTGATAACACGGTTTAATGCCTCTGTAATTCCTTTAAATTCTTCTGATTCAGAAACAGCTGAAAGAACTTTTGCAGCTTTCAATTGTTCAGGAACTGATGAAGTATGACTGTTTACAACCGCATCGATAATATCATGACGTTTTGTAATCGTAGCAATACGTTGTGCCACACGTTCACGAATAAAGCTTAAGATAAACTCTTCAATTTCATCTTCTTTACCTGATAGGAACTCAGCGTAATCAAGACCTAACAATAGTTTTGTAAAGTCTTCAATTTCAATGTTCCAATCAAAGGACGCAAGAATTTGTACAAGACCCATTACTTGACGACGAAGCGCATATGGGTCATTTGAACCTGTTGGAAGCATTCCAGCAGCTGTAAAGCTTAAGAAAGTATCTAATTTATCGGCAACAGCAAGTAAAGCGCCTGGTACAGAAGAAGGCAATTCACCATCAGCACTTGTTGGCATATAGTGTTCACGGATTGCTTGAGCCACTTCAGGAGTTTCTCCTTGTTTCAAGGCATAGATTTCACCCATGATTCCTTGTAATTCAGGGAATTCACCAACCATGTTTGTTACTAAGTCGAATTTGTAAATTGAAGCCGCGCGTTGTGCTGTGACAACAACATCACTTGGTACGTTCAACTCTTTTGCAATACGACCAACAAGTAATTGAACGCGGTCCATTTTCTCTGTCATAGAACCAATTTTGGCATGGAAGTTCAATGTTTCTAGTTTCTTCAAGAAAGTTGTCATTGGAATCTTTAAGTCTTCTTCATAGAAGAATAAAGCATCTTCTAGACGAGCAGTTAGTACTTTTTGATTTCCTTTTGCGACATTTTCAATCATGTAATCATTACCGTTACGTACTGAAACAAAGAATGGTAATAATTGTTTTTCTTGGTTATACACAACGAAATAGCGTTGGTGTTCTTTCATTGATGTCACTAATACTGGTTCTGGAACGACTAAGTATTTTTCATCAAAAGTACCCGCAAATGCTGTTGGGTATTCAAGAATTGAGCTTACTTCTTCTAATAAGTCTTCATCAATTGGAATAATCCAATTGTTCTTAGCAGCTAATTCTTCAATTTGCTTGCGAACTAATGCTTTACGTTCATCTTGGTTCACGATAACGAATTGTTCAGCTAAAGCTTTTTCATAGTTTTCTGGATTTTCAATCGTTGCTTCTTTTCCTAAGAAACGATGTCCTCTTGAAATACGTCCAGCTTTTGCGTCTAATACGCCGACTTCTTCGATTACTTCATTGCCGTATAAAGCCACAATCCAGTGAATTGGACGTAAGTATTCAAATGTATGAGCTGCCCAACGCATTGTCACTGGGAATTTCATATCTGTAATCACAGAAGATAAGTTTTTAACGACTTCTTTTGTTGATTTACCAGCGATATGTTGTTTTACATGAATGTATTCAACTCCATTCACTTCTTCAACGTAAATATCATCTGTTGTTAACCCTTTACCACGAACAAATCCTTCAGCCGCTTTTGTCCATGCTCCATCTTTTTGAGCGATCGCTAGTGATGGTCCTTTGAAAATTTCTTCGCGGTCAGCTTGTTCTTCGACTAAGCCATTTACACGAACCGCCAATCTTCTTGGAGTTGCAAATGCTTCTACGGATTCAAATGCTAAGTTTTCATCTTTGAAGAAGTCTTCTACACGTTTTGCTAATTGTTCAGAGCTTGTTCGAACATATTGAGCAGGTAATTCTTCTAAACCGATTTCTAATAATAATGATTGTGTCATTCTTTCTCCTCCAAACTCTCTTATTTCTCTTTCAATAATGGGAATCCTAATGCTTCACGTTCAGCCACGAATGTTTTCGCGATTGTACGAGCCATTTTACGAATACGGCCTAGGAATCCAGCACGGTCTGTTGCAGAAATAATTCCGCGAGCATCCATTAAGTTAAATGCATGAGAGCATTTCAATACATAATCATAAGCTGGGTGCACTAAGCCTTTTTCCATTAATACAGTGGCTTCTTTTTCAAAGTCTGTAAATAATTGCATTAATAATTCTACATTGCTTTCTTCAAAAGCGTATTTAGAATGTTCATATTCAGGTTGTGTGAAGATATCTCCGTATTTAACATCTCCAGTCCAAACTAAATCATATACACTCTCTACTTCTTGAATGTATGAAGCAAGACGTTCTAAACCGTAAGTGATTTCACTTGTTACAGGGTGGCATTCTAGTCCACCTACTTGTTGGAAGTACGTAAATTGAGTCACTTCCATTCCGTCAAGCCATACTTCCCATCCTAAACCAGCACAACCAAGAGATGGGTTTTCCCAGTTATCTTCCACGAAACGAATATCGTGTTCTAAAGGGTTAATTCCAAGAGCTTCTAGGCTTCCTAAATATAATTCTTGAATGTTTTCAGGAGATGGTTTCATCACCACTTGGAATTGGTGGTGTTGGAATAAACGGTTTGGGTTTTCCCCGTAACGTCCATCTGCAGGACGACGTGAAGGTTCCACGTATGCTGCATTCCATGGTTCAGGCCCAATGGCACGAAGGAATGTATAAGGGCTCATTGTCCCTGCCCCTTTTTCAGTATCGTATGCTTGAAGAAGCAAGCATCCTTGGTTTGACCAATAATTTTGTAATGTTAAAATAATTTCTTGAACACTTAATTTTTTTGCCATAATTGTTCCCCTTTCTATTGTGCATTCACAACTGGATAGAATTCATAAATCACACCAGGAATCACTTCACATTTCACTTCTTTAATCGCTTCATTTTTCGTTTTAAAACCGTACATTGAATGGTTAACACTTGTTTGGAATTGCTCCAACACTTCATCTTCATGACCGATCACACTGACTTTAATCGGCGCTAATGACACCACCTTCAATTGAAAATCTTTGAATTCTGAAGCTGGGATGACCATTGTAAAATCCATACTATTTCCTCCTTTGACTAAATAAAAAAGTCCCTATGTACACAAAAAGCATACATAGGGACGACTAATCGCGGTTCCACCCTAATTTCTTGGTTTAAAACCAAGCTTCATTGTTGATAGACTCAAGTGCGCCATTTTTAATGAACCATGATATGGATTCCACCAGCCCATACTCTCTTTGACATTTTATCATTAAAAATCTCACTGTCAACGTCCTATTAATCTTTCACTATAGTACCGATAATTGCTTAAAAAGTCAAGTAAAGACAGCGTTTTGCGCTACTCTTAATCTTGTTCTCTTTTCTGCATTAACGTTTCCCACTCGACCATCTGATCTAAGAATTTTTTGCTCTTCAATCGAATGCCCACATACTCATCCATAATGGTGTCAAACAACCGTCTTAACTCACTTGTAGTCTCACTCGATAACTGAATAGACCCTATTTGTTTTGGAGAAAATACAAGCGCTAACTGCCTTGCGACATACAATGCCTTTCTAGAAAGCTGCATGCGATACTCGTCTTCGTCTAAGTGATTCTTGCACAGGCATCCATGCTTCTGAATTGAAAAATCGACTAAGTCTGTATCTCTATTACAAATGACGCAATGTTGCCATTCCACCTCGACTCCATAGTAACGTAGAATCTTGATTTCAAAGAAACGCAAAATCACTTCCGCATCGACTCCATTATTAATGGCTTCAATAGAGTCCCAAAGCAGTTGGAACACCGTCTTGTTCACAATATGGTCATCCATCACCGCATCTGTTAATTGCGTTAAATACGCTAAAACCGCTTGTGCCTTTACATCTTGCAAGACAATCGTCGCAGGCTTTATATCGTGACTATCCTTTAGGAAACTAAACCCATTTTGATGAATATGCCCAAGAAAAGTCGCTCTTGTAAACACCTGTGTTGCAGCTGTTAATGGATGATTGCTTTGCTGTGCATTTCGTAAAAAGAACATTAACTTTCCGTGGTCTCTCGTCAAAATTTTAACAAGCATATCTTTCTCGCGATACGCCTGTCGCATTAAGACAATTCCATCAAAATAGTGATAATAATCCATTTGATTCCATCCTAATCTCTATAGTCTGTATCTCGATATCCGTATTCTTGTATGTTACTCTTACGTTTACGCCAATCTTTCTCAACTTTTACCCACAGTTCAAGGTAAACCTTATTTCCAAGTAATTGTTGAATATCGCGTCTCGCTCTCGTCCCGATTTCTTTTAAGAGACGGCCGCCTTTACCAATAATAATGCCTTTTTGCGATTTTCGCTCAACAATGATATTCGCATACACATGTACTTTATCGAATTCATCTTTTTGCATTTTATCCACTGTTACAGCCACTGAGTGAGGAATTTCTTCCTGTGTTAACTGTAAAATTTTCTCACGAATCAATTCGGAAACAACAAAGTATTCAGGGTGATCTGTGATTTGGTCTGCTGGATAATATTGTGGTCCTTCAGGAAGTGCGTTAATCAGACCTTCCATTAGTTCGTTCACATTATTACCTTGTAGTACTGAAATTGGGAATACACCAGCAAAATCAAGTGCATCTTTATAACTTTCAACTCGTTCTAATAACACTTCTGGTGTGACAAGGTCAATCTTATTTAATACTAAGAAAATCGGTGTCTTAATTCCTTTTAGTTTTTCAATAATGAAGTCGTCTCCTGGTCCACGTTTTTCACTAACATTCACCATAAATAAGACTGCATCCACTTCTTTTAGCGCAGAATAAGCACTCTTCACCATGAATTCTCCGAGTTCATGTTTTGGTTTATGAATCCCTGGAGTATCTAAGAAGACGATTTGCGCATCATCTTTTGTATAAACCCCTTGAATTTTATTTCTTGTAGTTTGTGCTTTGTCAGACATAATGGCAATCTTTTGACCAAGCACATAGTTCATAAATGTTGATTTGCCGACATTAGGACGACCTACAATCGCCACAAATCCTGATTTAAATGGTTTTGTCATACTCTCTCCTTAAAAATGAATCCATTTTGGCAAAATAATAATCATTGCAATAACTACAGTAAAACTAGCGCTGAGTAACACTCCACCAGCTGCAATATCTTTTGCCTTCTTTGCTTCAATATGATATTCCTTCTTCACTAGTAAATCGACTAAATTTTCAACGACGGTGTTTAAGATTTCCATGAGAAATACGATGAAAATACATAGTAAAATAAAACACCACTCGACTGCTGATAAACCAGAGAAAAAACTAATTATAATCGCTAGCCCTGCAATGCAGAGATGCGCCTTCATGTTTCTTTCTTCTTGAATCACTGTTTTAATACCATCTATGGCATGCTTTAGTGAGGTCAAAAAGTTAGAATTCTTTTCTGTTTGTTTATGCGTCATCACGTTTCAACCCATATGCTTCTAGGATTTCTTTTTGCAATCCTGTCATTTCAGCTTCCTCTTCTTCTGTTTGGTGATCATAACCATTTAAGTGTAAGAAGCCATGCAGTGCCAAGAATCCAAGTTCACGTTCAAGCGAATGTCCATAGTCTTCTGCTTGTTCTTTTGCACGGTCTAAAGAAATAACGATATCTCCAATCGAAGTTACAAAGCTATCGTCCTCTTCCATAATGGACTTCATACTTTCAAAGTCATCATCTGAATCATCTAACGCAAAACTAATCACATCTGTCACTTTATCAATATTTCTAAACTCACGGTTGATTTCACGAATACGTTCGCTAGAAATAAATGAGATACTACATTCTTTGTTTTCAGGGATTTTCAAGTAATCCGCAGCAAAACTAACCACACTATGCACAAGTTCTTGATGGCTTTCTGGTACTACTTCTGTTTCATCGATAATTTCAATAATCATATTAAAAACTCCTTTTTTAGCGTCACTAATATTGTAACAAACTCCCTACATTATTGGAACTTTGACGGTCTTAAAGTTTGCTTTTAAAAAAACTCCCCTCAACTTTAACGAGTTGAAGGGAGAGAATCTTTTACGATTGTTTTTTAGGAAGTTTTGGATATTCAATTCTTGAGTGGAATGTTCCGTTTAATGAAGCCACGATATTCTTTTCGATAATCGCTAACTCTTTCAATGTTATATCGCACTCTACAAATTGCTCATCCTCTAAGCGATTCATAATAA
Source organism: Granulicatella sp. 20925_1_45 (assembly GCF_041433555.1). NCBI lineage: Bacteria > Bacillati > Bacillota > Bacilli > Lactobacillales > Carnobacteriaceae > Granulicatella > Granulicatella sp. 20925_1_45. Next base: position 27,952 of record NZ_JAPWBR010000017.1, read on the forward strand.
TCGAATGCACTAAGTTTTGAACCTTCTCAAGCGTTGGTTCTTTCATCGCACGAGTCGCCGCCTCAGCACTATCCACGATATTGATGACTGCAGATTCTTTTGTTTGAGGTTTAGGTCCTGGATATCTGAAATCTGCCTCATCTGCATCTGGATTGTCTTTTAAAGCTTCTGCATAGAAATATTTCATCAACGTTGTACCGTGGTGTTCCGCACAAATATCAATCACTGATTGTGGCAATTGATGTTGTTTAAGAATTTCTACCCCTTTACGAACGTGATCAAAAATAATTTCTTTCGACTCATATGGTCCAATCATCTTATGAGGGCTCTCCATATGAGCTGGTAAATTCTCAATAAAGAAGAATGGATGCTCTGTTTTACCAATATCGTGATAATAACAAGCCACTCTTGCCAATTGTGAATCTCCACCAATCGCTTCTACACAGTTGGCTGATATGTTTGCCACCATTAAACTGTGATGATAAGTTCCCGGAGCTTTTGTAATTAAATCTTTTAACAACGGTTGATTTGGATTTGATAATTCTGCCCATAATAATACTGAACTATCTTCAAATAAGTAATTAAAGTACGGCATTAAAATAACCGGTATCAAATACGATAAAAATCCACTGATTGCAGCAAAAGCAATTAACCAACCTGATTGTGTGGAAATCAATTCATAGTTACTAAAGAATATAAACGGAGGCATCAATGCAACCGGAATAAAAATGTGTAATAGTAACTGTTTAATCCAAGATAAGTCTTTCCAGTAAACTTCTTGTATCACTCCTAGCCATGCAACTAGCGAGAAGAAAACGGTGGTTAAGGCAATTTCCGTATTAATGCTATCACTGCCAAACATAAACCAGACTAAAATTGGGTATACTACCATCGCAATAATCGTGAAGTAAAACTTCGTCGTTAACTTATAAATGATGTAGATGAATCCTGCAATCGGGAATGCAACACCAATATATTCAATCCCACGATTTTGAAGAAACGAAAGAATCTTCAGCAAGATTGCACCAATCGTAAATACAACTGAGAAAACAGTCAACTCATTAACTCGTGTATCCCACTCTTTCTTAGATGCACTCAGCTTAAAGCGGAAAGTGAATGCTAATAGCGAAATCATTAAAATTCCTAGGAATAACAAATAACTATAAAGTTGATGGTAATTACTTGAATTGCCATCGATTCCTAATAGTTCAAGAATACGTAAGTCTTCTTGGGTAATAATGTGCCCCTCTTGAATTAATACTTGTCCTTGTAAAATTCGAACAGTAGAAACGCTTTGTTTTGCATTTTCCTTTGCACTATTCGTTGCATCTTTATCAACAACATTATTGACAACAATACTGTTCGTTAATAATTGTCCTAGCATTTCTCGTTCATTATCTGTAAATCCGCCATTAAATAATGATTTCTTTGCGGCTTCTTGCGCCTGAAGCAAATTCGATTCCGTAATAGATTTTGCCATTTGCTCTTTAATCGCACTCTCAAGAGCTGCTTCGTAATCATCTAATTTATCTGAGCTAACAGAAAGCAATTGAATGATAACACTATCTGGTATATACAAAGCAAAATCACGAATGGCTTTATTTTCCGCTTCTAAACTCTTCTTGAAATAAGTGAGTCGATCTTGAATCGTCGCTACTCTTGTTGACACTTCCCCAGAAGTCGTCGTTGTAGAATCAGTCGCAAAGATTTCACTGGAAGCTTTCGCAGCTACTGTTTTGATTGCTTGGAAGAACTGCTTTACTTTATCAATTTGTTGTTGCTGGCGACTTTGGTCAAAGACATAAATATCTCCAACGCCATCCATCGCCATCTGCTGATTTTTCTCAGTTTGCTCTTTATCCTCAATTGTTTTAGGTGCACGAATCGTTTCTTTTGCAACTTGATTTAATTCAAAAGAATAAGAAGTTGGCTGAACATTACTCCATCCTAATACTAATAAGAAAAGGAATGTCACACCTAACAGCGCAGGTACATATAAAATTCCTAATGTTTCTTGAAACTTACGGAGCTTTTGTCTCACTTTCTTCACCTCGTTCCTTCTCAATACTATTAGAAGCTGAGTAGGCATTAATAATTTCTGATACGATTGGATGACGAACGACGTCTCCTGCATCAAATTCAACGAAGGCAATTCCATTGATTCCTTTTAGTTTGCGTTCTGCATCTAAAAGTCCACTCGCCTGGTGCCCTTTTGGTAAGTCAATTTGAGATTTATCTCCATTGACAATCATCTTCGACCCAAATCCAAGACGTGTTAAGAACATCTTCATTTGGGCTCTTGTTGTATTTTGAGCCTCATCTAAAATAATAAATGAATCTTCTAATGTACGTCCACGCATATACGCTAATGGCGCAACTTCAATAACTCCTCGTTCAAGGAGACGATTCGTATGCTCCATACCGTATACGGTATATAACGCGTCATATAACGGACGTAAATAAGGATCTACCTTTTCCTTTAAGTCCCCTGGTAAGAATCCTAAATTTTCACCGGCTTCAACGGCTGGACGAGTCAAGATAATTTTCTTCACTTCACCTTTTTTCAACGCTTGAACAGCCATCACTACGGCTACGAACGTTTTACCAGTTCCGGCAGGTCCGATACCAAATACCACATCCGTCTTCTTGATCGCATGAATATATTGCTGTTGACCGTACGTTTTTGCACGAATCGCTTTTCCAGCAAATGTACGTCCAATTTCCTCATTATATAAATTCATGAAGAAATCCAGAGTCCCGCGTTTAGCCATTTTCACAGCTGTAATGATATCGGTTTTAGAAATCGAGATTCCACGTGCAATCAAGTCTTGAAGCTGATTAAGAAGTTCTTTTACTTGAGAAACAGCTTCTTCTTCACCCGTAATAAAGAGTTGTTCTCCACGATGGGTAATCTGTACTTGAAATGACTCTTCAATAAAACGAATATTCTGATCTTGAGAACCAAATAATTGAATTAATTGAGGATTATCGCTTAATTCAACACTTGTTTTTACGGTTTCATTTTCCAATCAGTTATCCTCCAATCCACACTTATTTATTTAAGTGTGCTTTTACTTGTTCTTTAATGACATTACCATCTGCTTGTCCTTTAAGAGCTTGCATTACGGCACCCATTAATTTACCGAATTCTTTTTGTGTTGTTGCTCCTACTTGTTCAGCAATTTCGGCAATTTTTGCTTGAACTTCTTCTAATGAAAGTTGCGCTGGTAAGTATTTCTCAACAATCGCTAATTCGCCTTGTGTTTTTTCAACTAATTCTGGGCGATTTGCTTTTTCAAATTCAGCAATCGAATCACGACGTTGTTTTGCTTCGCGTGATAAAATTGTTAATTCTTCTTCAGCTGTTAAATCTGATTTTTTGTCAATTTCAGCAGCTTGAATCGCTGTTTTAATCATACGTAATACTGCTAAAGTTTCTTTATCCTTAGCTTTCATCGCTGTTTTGATATCGTTATTAATGGTTTCTTTTAATGACATTATAATCTCTCCATTCTTATAATTTCGTTTGATTGATAAAAAAGACTGGGACTAATAGCCCCAGCCTGACATAGTCTATGATACACAGAGTTGACTAGAACTTGCGTTTACGAGCTGCCTCTGATTTTTTCTTACGTCTTACACTTGGTTTTTCATAAAACTCACGTTTGCGAGCCTCTTGTAAAGTTCCGGTTTTAGAAACAGTACGTTTGAAGCGACGAAGAGCATCATCAAGTGATTCGTTTTTACGAACAACTGTTTTTGACATATCCTATTCCCTCCCTCCGAGCAATAAAAAGTAACTGTTTTCTTTTGAATAGAATAACCAAACAAACGAAATGTCCTTTTTTTATTATAGGAAAGGTTCCATAAAATGTCAATCAACTTTACTAAGGTTCTTTCAACTTTTTTAGGAAAGCCTTAAACTACGCTTTTGCCGCGCACTTTTCGCAAAGACCAAAAATTTCAAAACGATGTGAATGAATTTCGCATCCTTCTAATTGATCTTTAAAGAAATCCATTGGGCACATATCAATCTCTCTTGTGCTACCACATTTTTCGCAAATGAAATGATGATGATGGCCATGAGCTTGGCAACGGAATCTAAAAAGTTTTTCTCCGTTCAGCTCTGTCTCTTCTAAAATATTTAATTGTACAAAGGTATATAAATTACGATAAATTGTATCATAACTTAATTGTGGGAATTCAGGTGCAATTAATTCTTGCACTTGTTTTGCTGATAAGTAACGGTTGGCATCATTTAAAATTTCAACAAGGCGTTGACGTTTATTCGTATGTTTATAACCCGCTTCTTTTAAAATTTCTAATGCCTCTTCCACATGATTATGGGAATGGTTATGATGATGATGTTCTTTATGATCACAATGTTCGTGACCACAGCAATGATCGTGCGAATGCATATTATTTCCCTCTTTCTTCGTTTAATAACTCTTCAATCCATTGCGAATCGAATTTTCCAGAACGAATCATTTCGATTTCCTTTTTGTATGGGGCAATTTGAACTTTATCTTCTACTTTAATCCATGGTGTTTCAAGAATTTTTGGAAGATCTTTAAATTCAGGAATATTGATGACGTTCATTAGCGCTTCAAATCCGATTTCTCCAAAACCAAAGTTCTCATGTCTATCTTTATGCGCTCCAACCGGATTTTTCGAATCATTCACATGAAGTACTTTAATGCGATCAAGACCGACTGTTTTATCAAAGTGAGTTAATACTCCTGATAAATCATGTTTAATATCAAATCCTGCATCATGAACATGGCAAGTATCAAACGTTACTGATAAATGTTCATTGTATGTCACGCCATCGATAATACGCGCTATTTCTTCAAACGTACGTGCTAACTCGGTGCCTTTACCAGCCATTGTTTCTAAAGCAATCTGAACTTTTTGATCTTTCGTTAATACTTGATTTAGTCCATAGATGATTTGATTTAAACCAACATCCACACCAGCACCGACATGTGACCCCGGATGAAGAACGACTTGAGTTGCACCTACTGCTTCTGCTCGTTTCAATTCTTCTTTTAAGAACTCAATTGCAAAATCAATATATCCTTCTTTTGTAGTATTTGCTAAGTTAATAATATACGGCGCATGAACGACAACTTCTTCGATTCCGTTATCTTTCATAAACATTTTTCCTGCTTCAACATTTAATTCTTCTATTGGTTTTCTTCTTGTATTTTGTGGGGCACCAGTATAAACCATCATGACATTAGCATTATAACTTGCTGCTTCCTTTGCAGAATTCAAGAGCATTTCTTTTCCACTCATTGAAACATGAGACCCAATTAACATAATCATCCTCCAACTATTTCATTATTCTCTATTATTTTACTAAAATAATTCTTCTGCAATCAAGCTGTAAGCAATTTTTTATACACAAATAGCGCTTTTATTGGTATAATGATTAAGAAATATACAAATAAAAAGGAGCCCTTATGGATTCATTACTGAAATTCTTTAAAAAGAAAAATATACAGCAGCTGCTGGGCTTTCTTGTTTCTCTTTTACTACTGTGGATTATCGCTTATCCATTAGTGAGTGAAAGTTCGACAATTAAACCGCAAGCAAATACTCAACAAGCCAATACAGATACGAATAGTTCAAACACTGCTACTCAAACCTCTACAGTGGTTAAAAATAAAATTGTTCAATTCGCAGTTAATACAAGTGACACTTCTTTAAAGGTATACCATACGATGGATGCTAAAGGTATTCCAGTTGGCGAAATTAAAAAGAATGAATACTTGTTGGCTTTACACAAACTTGATAATGGTTGGATTCAAGTTCAATATGACGATCAAGTTGCCTATATCGAAGACAAGGATATTCTCATTACTACGATGATGAAAGGATATGCATCAGGTGGATTGAAATTACGCGAGACGCAAGATGAAAATTCGAAAGTTCTCTTAACGATTCCTAACGGTGAACTCTTCTATCTTGTTGAAGAACTAAATGATAAAGTCTTAAAAGTTCGTTATTTCGATAAAGAAGGTTATGTAGACAGCGACTCTACTAACTATGCGATTGAAATCATTCAAGAGATTCTCAACAAACAAGCTGGTCTTCCAACTACAATTGACTCTAACAAGATGTTTGTTACTAAACTAAAAGAAACACCTATTTACTCAGCTTCCAATGTCACTTCCGATTTAATCGGTACAGTAGATAAAGGAACACAATTTGTGTATGAAGACCGCGAAGGCGATTTCTATAAAGTATCTGTTGGTAATGGGAAATACGGATATATCCCTTACTGGCTAGTGACTACAAACTTTGCCGGAATCGAAACGGATGAAACGATTCCTCAAGGGATTAAAAATGCAACAATTGTCATCGATCCAGGACACGGCGGTGAAGATCCAGGTGCTGTTGTAAGCTTCAGTGAAAAGCACGAAGCGGACCATACATTAACAACTGCTCTACTTGTTAAGAAAGAACTCGAAGCAATGGGTGCTAAAGTTATCTTAACAAGAACTAGCGATACATCCGTGTCTCTTGCAGAGCGTGCAGAAATTAGTAACAAAAATAATGCAAATGCATTTATTAGTATCCACTTTGATTCTTCTGAAGATGATAGCGCAAGTGGAACAACAGCTTACTACTACAGTGATAAGAGTGAAAGCTTAAGTCAAACTGTGAATAAATATTTATCTCGAAACCTTCCATTGAAGAATCAAGGAAGCAGATTCCAAAACTTCATGGTTCTTCGAGATAACGCTCGACCATCGATTCTTTTAGAACTTGGGTACTTAAACAACCAAGGTGATAACAAGGTGATTTCTTCTGAAGAATATCAACAAAATATCGCTAAAAGTATTGCAAACGCACTTAAAGAATACTTCCAATAAAACAAATAGCGATGCTACTCCACATGGAATAGCATCGCTTCTTTTTATTTTAAAATAAATCATCAATTTCTTGACTTGTTGTTTCTACTGGAGTTGTATAGTTTGCAGTAATTTCTTCAATCACTGTCCCCTCTACAGCTTCTTTAATTAATCCTTCTATGTCAAGACGAGCTTCATATTGACGAGCCTTCTCCAGTTTAGGTTTTGTCTTTGGACTTGGCGGCGCAAACACCGTACAACAATCCTCAAACGGTTGAATCGACAACTCGAATGTATCAATTTCTTCAGCAACTTTAATAATATCGAGTTTATCCATTGTAGCTACTGGACGAATAATTGGTGTATTTGTGACATCATTAATCGCCACCATGCTATCTAATGTTTGAGAAGCCACTTGCCCCACTGATTCCCCATTGGCAATCGCAAGAGCTCGTGCATTTTCTCTAAGTTGATCCGTAATACGAAGCATGAAACGACGCATAATTGTCATTAAATACGCTTCCGGTACACTCTTCTTGATTTCCTCTTGAATTCTTGAAAAAGGTACCGTTAAGAATTGAATACTTCCTCCAAAACGAGCAATTTTAGCTGCTAAGAGTTTTGTTTTCTCTAACGCTTGTGGGCTCGTATACGGTGGGCTTGCAAAGTGCACGCATTGAATTTCCATTCCACGTTTCATCGCAAGATATCCTGCTACTGGTGAATCAATCCCACCAGATAGCATCAGCATCACACGACCACTTGTTCCAACAGGAAGTCCTCCTGCTCCTTGGATTGTCTTCAGACTCACCATTAAGTGTTCACGTCGCACATCAATACGTACCGTAATATCTGGTTGTTTTAATTGAACCTTGATGTCTGGAAATGCTTCAAGAACAGCATCCCCTAAAAACAAGTTGATTTGATTCGTATCCATCTCAAATGTGTGATCCGATCGTCTTGTCATAATCTTAAATGTTTTGCCTTCAAGATCTTCTTGGCTTAATAAGTCGAGAACAACTTTTTTAGCCACTTCCATATCTTTTTCAACAATATATACTGGTGAAATAGATTGAATCCCAAAAATTGGTTTTACCTTTTCGATGACTGCTTCTTCAGGCGCTTCATGTAAATCTAAATACATAAAGTCATAATCAGGAATCACCTTTACCTGAGGAAAGTCTACTAAGGCTTTTTTAATATTTGACGCTAATTTTTGAGTGAACATTTTTTTGTTTCTACCCTTTGTAGAAAGTTCACCATAGCGAATCAAAATTCTAGTTTTCAACGATTTCCTCCTTTTATTTTAAAAACGAAAATTGTTTCATTAACTGATGCAGAACCTCGATAAACTGTTCGACTTCTTCTTTCGTATTGTCGTTTGAGAAGCTTACACGAACGGCTCCTGTCGCCCATTCAGTTGGCACATCCATCGCATAAAGCGTACTAGATGAATCTCCTTTTTTACTTGAACAAGCCGAAGTCGTAGAAATATAAATGCCGTGATTTTCAAAGGCATGGACAACCACTTCTCCACGAACGCCTTTAATGGCAAAGCATAATACATGAGACGCTCCATCTTCAGGCGAGAAGATGCGAATTTCAGGTTTTGTTGCTAACTCTTTCCATAATTGACTACGAAGTTTCCTCGTAACAGACTGTTCTTCTAAAGCCATTCGAAGAGCTTTTGTTGTAGCTACAATTCCTGGAAGGTTTTCCGTTGTACTACGTTCTCCTTTTTCTTGTCCGCCACCAGTTAAGAGGGCTTGAATCTTTCGTCCAAATTTCTTATACATAATCCCAACGCCTCTTGGTCCATGGAATTTATGCGCAGAAAGGCTCAATAAGTCAATACGTCCAATAAATAATAACTGGCTTGCGCGTTCTACTGCTTGCACACAGTCCACATGAAAATGAATCGATGGATATTCCTCTAGTACTTTGGCAATCTCAGCAATTGGTTGAACTGCTCCAACTTCATTATTAACAGCCATCACACTTACTAAAATCGTATCTTTACGAAGGCTCTCTTTTAATTGGTCTACACTTACAATCCCTTTAGAATCGACATCTAAGTACGTCACTTCAAACCCGAAGCGTTCAAGTTGCTTACATGTTTGAATGACTGAAGGATGTTCAATCTTTGTCGTAATGATATGCTTCCCAAATACAGATTTTTCTAGAGCTGTTCCTTTAATCGCCCAGTTATTCGATTCAGTTCCGCCTGAGGTGAAGAAAATCTCCTCAGGTTGAACTGATAATAAACTAGCTACTTGAGCTCTAGCTTTGGTCAACACTTGGTAAGCATCGACTCCTAATTGGTGTAAGCTTGATGGATTTCCGAAGAACTTTTGGCTAACTTGAACATAGCTCGTTAATGCATCATCATAAATTTTCGTTGTTGCTGCATTATCAAAATAAATCATTCTACTATCCTTTCAAATTCCATTAGTTCGCAACGATGTTTACTAAACGTCCTGGAACGGCAATCACTTTACGGATTGTTTTTCCTTCGATGGCAGATTTCACAGAATCATGCTCTTTTGCAAGTGCTTCAAGAGCTGCAGCGTCTGCATTTGTAGGAACCATTACGCGTGCTTTAATTTTTCCATTGACTTGGAAAATCACTTCTACTTCGTCTTCTACTAATTTAGATTCATCGTAAGTTGGCCATGGTTCGTAGCTAATTGATTCTGTGAATCCGAATTTACTCCAGATTTCTTCAGCCATATGTGGTGCTAATGGCGCAATCAACTGTACAAGACCTTTCATATATTCGAATGGTAAAGCATCTGCTTTATAAGCTTCGTTAACGAAAATCATCATTTGAGAAATTGCAGTATTGAAATGCAACTCTTCGTAGTCTTCGGTCACTTTCTTCACTGTTTGATGGTACACTTTATCCAATTTACCATCGTTTAGTTTTGTGATACGGTCACGCATTTTACCATTATCATCAATCATCAATCTCCAGAAGCGGTCTAGGAACTTACGGCTACCTTCAAGTCCTTTTTCACTCCAAGCAATCGATGCGTCAAGTGGCCCCATGAACATTTCATAAACACGTAATGTATCCGCACCATATTCTCGAACCACATCATCAGGGTTTACTACATTTCCTTTTGATTTAGACATTTTCTCGTTACCTTCACCAAGAATCATTCCTTGGTTAAATAATTTTTGGAATGGTTCTTTGTTAGGAACCACGCCTAAATCGTATAACACTTTATACCAGAAACGAGCATATAGTAAGTGAAGAACGGCATGCTCTGCACCACCAATATATAAATCAACTGGTAACCATTGTTTTACTTTTTCAGGATCTGCAAGTCTTTCTTTGTTATGTGGATCAACATAACGTACAAAGTACCATGAGCTTCCTGCCCATTGTGGCATTGTATTTGTTTCACGACGACCTTTCTTACCTGTTACAGGGTCTGTGACATAAAGCCAGTCATCAATTGCAGCCAGTGGTGATTCACCTGTACCACTAGGACGAATTTTATCTGTTTTTGGTAATACTAATGGCAATTCTGATTCAGGAACAGTTGTCATAGTACCGTCTTCCCAATGAATCACTGGAATTGGTTCTCCCCAATAACGTTGACGAGAGAACAACCAGTCGCGTAGACGATAGCTTACTTTAGCTGCACCTACGCCATGTTCTTCTAGCCATTCATTCATTTTTGCAATCGCGTCGGCTTTATTCAATCCATCAAGGAATTCTGAATGGATATGCACACCGTCACCAGTGTATGCTTCTTCTTCAACGTTTCCGCCTTCGATGACTGGAAGGATGTCTAATCCAAAGACTTTAGCAAATTCATAGTCACGTTCATCGTGCGCTGGAACGGCCATAATCGCACCTGTACCATAAGTACTTAATACATAGTCCGCAATCCAGATTGGAATTTCTTTCCCGTTCACTGGGTTAATCGCATATGCTCCAGTGAATACTCCTGTTTTTTCTTTAGAAAGTTCTGTACGTTCTAAGTCAGATTTTGTAGAAACAGCAGCAATATAAGCATCTACTGCTTCTTTTTGTTCAGGAGTGACAATCTTTTGAACTAATTCATGTTCTGGCGCTAATACATTGTAAGTCGCTCCAAATAATGTATCCGGACGTGTTGTGAAGACTTCGAAGCTTTCATCTGTTCCTTTAACGTTGAAACGAACTTGAGCCCCTTCTGAGCGACCAATCCAGTTACGTTGCATATCTTTAATGCTTTCTGGCCAATCTAGATCATCCAAATCTTCTAATAGACGATCCGCATAAGCTGTGATTTTAAGCATCCATTGTTTCATTGGTTTACGGTAAACAGGATGTCCTCCACGTTCACTCTTACCATCGATTACTTCTTCGTTAGCAAGTACTGTTCCAAGAGCTGGACACCAGTTCACTGGAATTTCAGCTTCATATGCAAGTCCCATTTCCACTAATTTAGTGAAAATCCATTGAGTCCATTTATAGTATTCTGGATCCGTTGTATTAATTTCGCGGTCCCAGTCATAGCTGAACCCTAATTCATTAATTTGACGTTTGAAGTTCGCAACGTTTACTTTTGTGAATTCTGCTGGGTCATTTCCTGTATCAAGAGCGTATTGTTCTGCAGGGAGTCCAAATGCATCCCATCCCATTGGGTGAAGTACATTGTATCCTTGTGCACGTTTCATACGAGAAATGGCATCTGTTGCTGTATAACCTTCTGGGTGTCCTACGTGAAGTCCTTGTCCTGAAGGATAAGGGAACATATCTAACGCGTAGAAGTTTTTCTTAGAAGGATCTTCTGTTGTTTTGAACGTATGATGTTCTTTCCAATATTTTTGCCATTTAGGCTCGATTTCTAGATGATTAAATGTCATCTGATTCACTCCTTTCAAAATAAAAAACGCCCCACCTGTCAATGACAGATAGGACGCAATACGTGTTACCACCTAATTATTTTACTCATCTTACCTGTAACGCTGGCGAGGCGGAAACTCTTACTATTAGTTCAGAGTTCAGCTAAAAGGCGAGTTCAGTTTATTGAAATGATGCATTTTCACCAGCCATGCACTCTCTACGTCTATCAAAGAAACTTACTATTCCTCTATCTGCTTTTGTGAGTCTTATTCTAGCAGATTATTTTGAAACTTTCAACACTTGACCAACACGGATGTTGTTTGAAGTTAAGCCATTTAAAGCTTTTAATTCAGATAATGTTAATCCGTTATTCTTAGCGATACGGAATAAAGTATCACCAGCTTGAACAGTGTGAGTTGATGCACCTGTTGAATAGCTTACTGTTTTAGCTGAAGTTGTAGTTGTTGTTTTTGCTGATCCAGATACCGCTAATTGTTGACCAGGACGGATTGTGCTTGTTTCTGACAAACCGTTGATTGATAACAATGTTGTTAATGAAATACCGTGGTTGTAAGCAATACGGTATAAAGTATCTCCTGCTTTAACAGTATAAGTACCGTTACCAGATGTTGACCCAGCTGATTGGTAGCTTACTTGTGTAGCAGTTGCTTGGCTAGCATTTCCTGAAACAGATAATGTTTGGCCAGGACGGATTACTGAAGATTGTGATAATCCATTGATGCTTAATAATGTATTTAAGCTCATGCCTGAACGACGAGCAATACTGTATAATGTATCACCTGCTTGAACTGTATATGTTCCAGAAGTTGATGTTGAAGTCGCCGTTGTTTTAGATGGTGTGTATCCAGCAGATACTGTACGTCCATCTGATTGACCAACTGTTAAGCTTTGTCCAGGGAAAATCACTGATGATTGTGATAATCCGTTGATGCTTAATAATGTGTTTAAGCTCATGCCTGAACGACGTGCAATACTGTATAAAGTATCTCCAGGTTGTACAATGTAGTTACCTCCGCTTGTACGAGTTGAAGCAGTATTTGTTTTAACAACTGTTGATGCAGATTCGCCACCTACAACACGTAAAGTTTGACCTGGTTGGATTACGCTAGAAGTAGAAATTCCATTTGCTGAAACTAATTGAGATAAACTCATACCGAATTTACGGCTAATTCCATATAATGTATCCCCTGCTTTAACAGTGTAGTACCCATTTGCAGTTGCTTTAGCAGTATTTGAAACTGATTTTGTGCTAACTGTTGTAGCTACTGTAGAGTTTGTTTGTTTTGCTGGTGTACCTAAAGATAATGATTGACCAGGACGAATCACTGATGAAGTTGATAAACCATTCACAGTTAATAATTGGTCCACACTTACACCAGCTTTACGGCTGATACCGTATAAGGTATCACCTGCTTGAACTGTGTATTGTCCACCAACTGAAGAAGTTCTTTCTTCAATACCAGCAGCAATTGCAGTTGCAGTTCCATTATCATATTTTGTTAATCCATATTGTTCAATAATACGGTTTAATTTTGCGTAATATGCAGTATCTGTTGCATAACGTCCTGTTAAGTAACGTGTAGCATCTTGATAGCTGTTTGTACGGCTCTTCCATGCACCTGAATAGAACATTGGCGCACCTTTAATACCGTTAATAATTTTATCTACATAATCATCCATAGACTCTTTGTAAGAAGGATATTTTCTGAAGTTGTCGTAAATACCATAGTATTTTTGAGCTCCAGCATCTTCTAATGTATACATGTTTACAGATTGACCGTTATAGTTCCCTTTCACACCAAATAAGTTGTGGTTTGGTTCAGCAGATAACGCACTAGTTCCCCATGCAGATTCTAACGCTGCCTGTGCGATCATTACTGAAGTATATACATCTTTTCCTTCTGTAGCTTGTTGAGCTGCAGGAATAATTTTATTTAAGAATTGTTGCGCTGGTGATTGTACTTGATTTGAAGTTACTGTATATGCATGTGATTTTGGCGCAAGTACTAATCCCGCTACTGTCGTCGCTCCAACAACTGCAACTGTCTTTTGTAAGTTTTTATTTGCAGCCTTTAAAGCTTTCATTTGTTTTTCCTTTTTCAAACGTAAATATCTTTCGTGTTTTGTTTCTGTCATCCTTTTTTCCTCCATCTAAAAACTAATTCGTTATTCATTATAGTAGGATAAATTCTTTTGTGTAGGGGAACGTTGCACGAACACGCAAATCGTCGTATACTCTTAATATCCGTAAAAATTATGTAACAAAATGTAAAATTTTAGTTAAGAGGTGCTTATTTTGAAAAATGCACAGCAATTTAGTCACGAAATGATTCTTTCTGTAAATTTAGAAGGTGGGATCTTTATCGACGCAACCGCAGGAAATGGACATGATACACTTTTCCTGGCACAACATATAGAAAAAGGATCAAAAATTCTTGCTTTCGATATTCAAGAGCAAGCTATTTTACAAACAAGACAATTATTACAAAACAATGACTTGGAAGGAAAAGTAACGTGTATTTTGGACTCTCACGCTCAAATTTCTAATTATTTAGGTGATCAAGATTTGGTTCGATTAGCGATTTTTAATCTTGGATATTTACCAGGAAGTGATAAAAAAATCATCACGACCCCCTCTTCCACTATAGAAGCTATTCAAATTTTACTAGATCGATTAGAGAAAAAAGGAAAAATCATTATCGTTTCCTACTATGGGCATGATGGTGGAATCGAAGAAAAAAATTCTGTAGAAGAACTCATTTCAGTTCTCCCGCAAAAGAAATGGTCCGTATTAAAATATCAATTCATCAATCAAATTAACTGTCCACCAATTTGTTATGTCATAGAAAAAAAGTAGAACATTATCATATATGATAATTTTCTATTAAAAACAAAATCCAACCTCTTTTTAGAGGTTGGATTTCTTCATTATATTAAGCAAAATAAGCTTTTAACTCTTCTACTTTATTCAGTTGTTCCCATGGAAGTTCAATATCTGTTCTACCGAAATGTCCATAAGCGGCTGTTTGTTGGTAGATTGGTCTACGTAAGTTTAATGTTTCGATAATTCCTTTTGGAGTTAAACGGAACTCTTTACGAATCACTTCGATAATTTTTTCTTCTGGTACATGGTTTGTTCCAAATGTATCTACAGCGATGGAAACAGGTTGTGCTACCCCAATGGCATACGCTAATTGGATTTCACATTTATCAGCAAGACCGGCTGCTACGACGTTTTTAGCGATATAACGTGCTGCATAACTTGCAGAACGGTCTACCTTAGTAGAGTCTTTACCAGAGAAAGCTCCACCACCATGACGAGCATAACCACCGTACGTATCAACAATGATTTTACGTCCAGTTAATCCTGAGTCTCCTACAGGTCCACCGATAACGAATTTACCAGTTGGATTAATAAAGTAACGAGTCTCATCGTCAAGTAATTCAGACGGTACTACAGGCTTAACAACATACTCTAGTACATCTTTACGAATTTGCTCTTGAGAAATTTCTTCATCATGTTGTGTACTTACAACAATTGTATCAATACGTTTTACAATATGCTCAGGAGTATATTCAATGGTTACTTGAACTTTTCCATCTGGACCTAAGTAATCTAATTGTTTTTCCTTACGAACTTTTGCTAGTTGGTAAGCTAACTTATGACTTAGGTCAATTGGCAGTGGCATATAAGACTCTGTTTCATTAGTAGCATAACCAAACATTAAACCTTGGTCTCCTGCTCCAAACTCTTCAGATTGTCCACGAGTTTCTAAAGCATCATCAACACCCATTGCAATATCAGGTGATTGTTTATCGAGTGAAACTAATACAGCTACTGAATCTGCATCATATCCGTATTTGCGATCTGTATAACCAATTTTACGAATCGTATCACGAGCAACTTGTTGATAATCGACAACTGCACTTGTTGTGATTTCTCCTACTAATACGACTAAACCAGTATTTACTACTGTCTCACAGGCTACACGCGCTGTTGGATCTTGAGTAAGAATGGCATCTAAAATACCATCACTAATTTGGTCTGCGATTTTATCGGGATGTCCTTCTGTTACGGATTCCGATGTAAATAAAATTTTTTCCATTTCTTTTTCCCCCATTCAATTCCGGTTACAAGGCATCTACACATTGTGTATCCTTTCGGGAATATCATTTTTAACTTTCTCATTATAGCATTTATTGTAAAAAAAGATAGCAAAAACTACTATATATATGAACATTTTTTCAAACATAAGAAAAAAGCCTAAGTTGAAGGACTTAGACTTTCTTCATGAGGATTTATTCTATTATTTTACTTCTTTACGAACAATTGCGTATGCGCCAACTAATAACACACTTGCGATTACAACTAGAAGATTGTAGTTTGTTGTACCTGTATTTGGTAATTCAGGTTTTTCTTCAGTAGTTGTTGTATTTTCAGTTGTCACTACTGTACTTGGTCGTTCTGTTGTTGTTGTAACAGTTGTAGGAGCTTCTGTAGTAGTTGTTACTGTTGT
>NZ_JAPWBR010000018.1:0-41125 GCF_041433555.1 Granulicatella sp. 20925_1_45
TTTTTCTACGATTCGACTAGTGTCTGCAGTAAATGAAGAGCCGCATTCTCTACAGAGAAATCTCTGCTTGCGTAGATTTAAGTAGGCCGGAAGGCCTGAAACAGAACAGAGAGTGATACGAGATGTTTTCGTGCCGTTTTTAACGATATTATTATTCTGACAAACACATCCACAGACAGTACAAAATTCTGGTTTATGCGTATATGTAGCTGAATAAAATAAAGATTTTCTCTTTTTAAATATCTTCTCTTGAACTGTATTATCCCAGATAATGTTTTTATCTTTGATTTGTAGCGTTGCTTCTAGTATATTGTTCATATGGTCATCATCCTTTTGTTTTAGGTTTAGGCGCTTTTAATATAATGGATGTTGGCCTTTTTGTATACACTAAAATAGGGTTGGTGGAAAATTTCCATCAACCCTAAAAATTATAGAACCTTTTTATTGCAAAAATTATATTGAAATAAAGAAAAACTCTCCTTATCATCGTGAAAAAGGAGAGTTTTTTCATAAAATAATGGAGCCGAGGGGAGTCGAACCCCTGTCCAAGTATATCGACACAATCAAATCTACATTCATAGTTTATCTATTTAAGTTTCGCTACCGATTAGCTGATAAACAAGCATCATCTTAAGCTAGCCTGATAATCTCTTATTCACTTAGACAGACGGAAAAGTGAATCGTATCCCACTGGTTATAGGACCTGGACCCGAGCACATGGGCGATGCCGGACAGATCTTAGCTAGCAGTTATTAAGCTGCGAAAGCTAAAGTGTTTGTTTGTTGTTTGTCAGTTATATTTAACTGTAACGTTTTTACGTAGCCGTAACCTACGGAATGCATTGAAAGCTCAACCTATACCTGTCGAATCCGTAACGACCCCGTATAAAGAAAAGCCTAGACTTTCGCCTAGACTCTCATTGTAACAAAGTTCAGTTATACTTGCAAACCTTTATTAGTCGTGCATTTTTGTAGGAAGCATCTCATAAGGTTCTTCTTTAGCTTCTTTACGAAGTACAAAGTGGTTTGTTTGATTAAGTGCTTTTAAGTGGAATTTACCATCTGAATATTCAACGATATTAATAGATGCATTTCCGATTAATTCTGATAGTTGGAAGTCAGGAATCAATTCGTGAAGCATATTTCGAATGGTAATTCCATGGCTCACGATAAGAATGTTTTGATTTTGGTCACGGTGTTTATTGATTACTTTTAACAAACCTTGTTCTACACGTAACCAAAACTCCATAAAGTTTTCTCCGAGATGGTCTGGATCTAATTCCTTTAGTCCGTTTAATTCTTCTTGGATATTACGTCCACCTAAGTCATCAAAATTGCGATGTAATTTCTTATAAAGTTCGCTCCAAAGTTCACCAGCGTCTTTTCCTTCTAAGCTTCCAAAGAATACTTCGCGGAATTCAGGCATCATTTCAATCGTGAGGTTTTCACGGTTTGGATGATTTCTAAGGAAGAGTTGAGCAGTTTCGACAGTTCTTCTTAGGTCACTTGTATAGACCGCGTCAAAATGAACGTCTTTCATTCCCAAACCAGAACGAATAGCATCTAGGCGTCCTTCTTTTGTTAGAGGAGTATCAGACCATCCTTGCATACGATTGTAGCGGTTAAAGATGGTTTCTCCATGTCTCATGAAATACAATGTTACACCTTTTTTCGTCATAAAATGACCTCCGTTCTTGTTCTTATTTCTATTGTAAACCGTTTCTTATAAAAATGCTATTTTAAAATGAAGCTTGGCCAATAAAATATCCGAATGCTACACAAGCAAGTCCGCCTACTAAACTAATAGCCATATATAAAAGAGCGAGTGGAGTATCTCCATTTTGGATTAATTGAAGAGATTCTAAGCTGAAAGTGGAGAAGGTTGTAAAGCCACCACATACTCCTGTAATGAGTAGTAGTTGATCGCCTTCGAACCAGTGTGATTGTTGAAATTTAGCGCTTAAGAATCCGATGACAAGCGATCCTAATAAGTTAATGAATAATGTTTTAATGGGAAGAGAGTGCTGCAGAGGAAGCTGAGATAATAAATATCGTAAAATAGCTCCAATGGCACCGCCAATTCCGACATAGAGTAGTGACATAGTATCCTTCTTTCTTAATTGAATAGTTTTATTATACCCGAAATTGGGCAAAAAGAAAAAGCTGGAATAAATCCAGCTTTATGTTTATTTGAAGAATAAACTTCCGATAACGATAATCCCAAGAGCGATACGGTACCAACCGAATGCTTGGAAGTCGTGGTGTTTGATGTATTTCAATAAGAACTTGATAACGAATAGAGATACAACAAATGAAACGACAGAACCGACTAATAAAATGACGAATTCAGCTAGGGAGTAGTGGAATCCGAATTTCAATAATTTTAATCCACTCGCACCGAACATGATTGGAATCCCCATGAAGAATGAGAATTCAGTTGCGATTGAACGGCTTGTTCCGACTAATAAACCACCAAGGATTGTTGAACCAGAACGGCTAGTACCAGGTACAAGCGCTAAACATTGGAAAAGACCAATTTTAATGGCTGTCATGAAGTCTAATTCTTTGAAGTCATTAATTTTTGGTTCCACATTTTTATGTGCACGTTCAATGTAGATGAACGCAATCCCGTAAACGATTAGGGCTAATGCAATAACGATTGGTTTGTTGAAGTAGTCATCCATAAAGTCATCAAGAATGAATCCAAGAATCACAGCAGGGATACATCCGATAATTACCTTTTTCCAAAGACTAATTGTTTCGATAAACTCTTTACGGTTCTTACTTTTAGCAAATGGGTTTAATTTGTTGAAATACACAAGGACAACTGCCATGATGGCACCTAATTGAATCACAACATTGAACATTTCTTGGAATTTAGCAGATACGTCTAATTGAATGATTTCGTTCACTAAAATTAAGTGACCAGTACTACTAATTGGTAGCCATTCAGTAACGCCTTCGATAATTCCTAAAATAATAGTTTTAATAATCTCGATAAGATTAAGCATTTTTCCACTCCTTTATAAAGTCTGCTAACAACGATTATACTGCTTTCTGGCAAGGATTACCACAATAAACAAGAAAGTCTCTTCAAAAAAGAAGAGACTGTAAAATGAGTTCTATTGAGGTACGACACAAACTACTTCTGGGGCATAAAAATCTTTTTGAAGAAGTGTGAGTTCACCAGTTTCTAAGTCACGTTTGAATAGCGTTAAATTGTCTGATTCTTGGTGTCCAACAACGATATAAGCTTCATCGTTACTTAAGTGGAAATCACGAGGAACTGAACCATAACTATCGATTGTTTGTACGAGAGTGAGTAAACCATTTGTGGCATCGACTGAGAATGTGTATAACGCGTCGAATCCACGGTTTGAAGCATATAGGAATCTTCCATCACGAGTGATGTGGATGGCACCTCCCCAAGCTTGTTGATCTTCGGTTGTTAAAGCAATCTTATCTAAGTTTGTAAATGTTCCATTTTCTTTATCATAAGAGAGAACTTCAACGGTAGCATCCAGTTCGCAAATCAAATAAGCGATAGGAAGCGTAGGATGGAAGGCTAAATGACGAGGTCCGCTACCAGCTTTCGTCTTATATTGAGCAACTTCTTCTAAACCTTTTTCTGTACGTTTATACGTAAATACAGTATCGATTCCGAGGTCACAAACTACAATCCATTTTTCGTCTGGTGTGTAATCAGTGTAGTGAACATGTGGAGAAGTTTGGTTTGCATGGACGCTAGATCCAGAGTGGACTTTTTTATCTACAAAAGTAAAAGATTGTTTTTCTTTATCGTAGTGGTATAATTCCACGAATCCTCCGTGATAATTAGCGGTGAGCACGTCTCCTGTTTTTTCGTTATATCGAATGTAGCAAGGAACGGCTTTTTGATCATCGTAGCTTGCTAATGGTTCTACTGGAGAAGTCAGTGCATTACTTGCTGAAATTCCGCAATGTTCTTCACCTTTTCCAACAGCGAATAATAATTGGTCGCTCTTCGAGTATGAAAGATACGTTGGATTGTCGATAGCTGCTTCTAATGTCAGAGATTCTAGTTGGTCAGTTTCTTTGTTAAGAGTTACAGAGTAAACTCCTTTACTAACGCGTTTTGTATAGGTTCCTAAATAAAATTTTTCATTCATACGATTCCCTCCGAATCACAATATAAAATAATTATACAATTTTTTGCAAAATCTAATCAAATGTTAATCATAGAGAGCAAAAATGTGATACACTAGAGGAAAATGTGAAAAGGAGGAACTTTATGGATCATAGACCGGAAAACCAAAAGAAAACATGGTTTTGGAAATGGTTTTTAGATAATCAATTGGTGACAGGATTGCTTATTTTATTATTGCTCCTTGTTAACTTGATTTTATTCTCGCAGACATCGTACTTGTTTAATCCAATTAAAGGATTCATCTCTGCTGTTGGGGTGCCCGTTGCTTGCGGCGCGGTAGTTTACTACTTAGTAAAACCCGTTTATGATTTTCTAGTTAATAAAAAGGTGCCAAAAGGCATTGCGATTTTAGCGGTGATGTTAGGAGTTATTTTCCTATTTATCGGGGTAGTCACAAGTTTGGTACCGATTATCCAAAAGCAATTGCTAGATTTAGTGTCACAGTTGCCTTATTATTATCAAATTATCAGTGATCAAGTTGAAAAGTTCATGCAATCTAGTTGGTTTACAGCTTTGCAGGAACAATTTAATACGATTAACATGGATTTCATTCAATCGATGACAGAACGTTTAAATGGAGTGTTAAACCTTACATTTAGCGGTATCGGAAGTGTGTTTGGAATCGTAGGGAATATCGTGATTACACTGATGACAATGCCAGTTATTCTTTATTATTTATTGAAAGATGGAAATAAAGTCATTCCTTCCATCACACGAATATTTCCGACTCGTTCACGTCATAAAATTAGCGTGATGTTACATGAAATGAACCAACAAGTCAGCTCATATATTCGTGGACAAATCCTAGTAGCTATCTGCGTTGGTGTGACATATACGATTGGGTATGCAATCATTGCGTTACCATATGGCGTAACAATTGGGATGATTGCCGGAGTATTAACCATTATTCCTTACATTGGTTCTATTATTGGATTAAGTATTGCACTTGTCATTGCCTTTGTTACAAGCCCATCTATTGCTTTACAAGTCTTATTAGTATTTGTGATTGAACAGTTGATTGAAAGTCGTCTACTGCAACCGCTGATTCTCGGTTCATCATTGAAGATGCATCCAGTAACAATTTTAGTAATTTTACTAGCTGCCGGAAAAATGTTTGGATTAACAGGATTGTTGATTGCGGTACCTGTTTATGCAGTTATTAAAGTATTTGTAACTCACTTCTTTGCATGGTATAAAGACTATTCTGGTTTGTATTACACTCCAAAAGAGGAAGTAGAAGAAACCGTCGAAGTCGTTATGATTGAAGAAAATTAAAACCAAATCTCTCTTACGAAACGTAATGTTTAGTAAGGGAGGTTTTTTTATGCTTTTTATGATAGGTGTGATTGGAGCAGTTATAGGAAGTTTTGTAAATGTAGTCAGTGTGAGGGGGACTAAAGGAGAAGATTTTGTTCATGGTAGATCCTATTGTCCTCATTGTCATCATTCACTACATGTATTGGATTTACTACCTATTCTTTCTTATCTTTTTTTACGTGGGAAGTGTCGCTATTGTAAACAGACAATTTCTATCCGCTACTTCATAGTAGAAATAATATTCTCCATTTTATTTTGTCTAGTAGCTTATTTAAAATCCCCATTGGAAATTGTTGGCTACTTTTTTTGCACAATCTGTATGCTGATAGCGTTGATGGATTTCGATTCATATGAAGTAGATTTACGCTTGTTATTCATTTTAGCAATCGTAGGACTCTATAACAGAATGAATGCTGTCGAAGAAGCTATTTTATCTATGATGATTGGGCTTGTATTGTACAGTACGGTTTATGGTGTTGGAAAATGGATTTGGAAAGAGGAAGTTTTCGGAATGGGAGATGTATACTATTTAACAACATTAGGTCCCTTCTTTTCACTAAGTCAAATTCTCTTTATCGGACTCTTTTCTTTTGTTATTGGCGGGGGAGTAGTGATTAGTTGGATGCTTTTAACAAAAAGAAATAAGCTACATGAAAAAATTCCTTTTGCTCCATTTATCAGCATTAGCGCTCTACTGACTTATTTATTTTCTATTCAATGGATTTAATGTTTTAGTTCTATTTTAACTAAAAGAGATAATCTATGAGAGAACTATAAATACATCAAAGTGTATCTAAAATGTATACAAATGTTTGTAAAACGTGGAAACATTTTGACAGAATACTAGTTGATTGTGTATCATAGTCGCTATATCGAAAGAGAATTGAGGGAATATATGAATCAGTTTGTGGAAAGAATTAAAAATTTAAGTCTAATCAATCGAATTATTATCGGGATGGCAATTGGGATTCTTCTTGGAATTACAGTGCCGGAATTTACGGTATTTGGAATGCTTGGAACGGTATTTGTTAATGCCTTAAAAGCAATTGCGCCATTATTAGTATTCTTTATCGTAATGAGTGCACTTGCTCAGCATAAAGAAGGTCATGAAACGAATATGAAATCCATTGTCATTCTATACTTGTTTGGGACATTTGCTGCAGCACTTGTCGGGGTCATTGCTAGTTATGCATTCCCAATTACGATGACACTTGGAGAAGGTGCAACAGAAGTAGCAGCACCTCAAGGTATCGCAGCAGTGTTGCAATCTCTTATTTTAAAAATTGTAGATAATCCTGTGAATGCGATTATTTCAGGTAACTACATTGGTATCCTCTCTTGGGCAGTTTTGTTTGGAATGGCATATAGAAAATCCGATGAATCTGTAAAAAATATTTTAAGTCAAGTTGCGGATGCGACAAGTCACGTTGTTAAAATTGTGATTAGCTTTGCACCGGTTGGGATTATGGGACTCGTATTTACGACAGTATCTGAAAATGGAGTAGGTGTGTTTGCAAACTATGGTGGACTAATCCTTATTCTAATTGGAAGTATGTTCTTCGTTGCTTTGGTTGTAAACCCAGCAATTGTGTACTTTATGATTCGTGAAAATCTTTTTCCGCTAGTATTCCGTTGCTTGAAAGAGAGTGGAGTGACAGCATTCTTTGTACGTAGTTCTGCAGCGAATATTCCTGTGAATATGCAACTTTGTAAAGATTTGGGACTAGATGAGGATAGTTATTCTGTATCAATCCCTCTAGGGGCAACGATTAATATGGCAGGAGCTGCCATTACGATTACGGTACTCACGCTTGGTGCGGTGAATACATTAGGAATTCAAGTAGATTTTATTACAGCGCTCATCTTAAGTGTGTTATCAACGATTGCTGCTTGTGGCGCTTCAGGTGTTGCTGGAGGTTCGCTTTTATTAATCCCTGTAGCATGTAGCTTGTTTGGGATTTCAAATGATATCGCGATGCAAGTCGTTGGAGTTGGATTTATCATTGGTGTAATCCAAGATTCTTGTGAGACGGCATTGAACTCTTCAACAGACGTATTATTTACAGCTGCGGCAGAATTCCGTCAGTGGAAAAAAGAAGGAAGACAGATTTCTGTTTATCCTAATGCTGAATAGATAAAAAAATAACCCGTGTAACAAAAATGTTACACGGGTCTTTTGCGTTATGCATTTTTTGAAAGTTGACGCTCAGCCGCTGTTTCAATGATACGATCAGCTAAGTGTTGGTTTCTAACTAAGATTGGGCCATGGAAGTATGAGCAGAATACATTTTTATAATGACATCCTTCAACATGATCTTCTTCGTTATTTCCGAATCCTTTAACAACTTTACCAAGTGGCTTCATATTTTTACCAAGATATGTTCTACCGATATGGTTTTCGTAGCCTAAATAAGTTTCACCAAATTCTTCATTAAAGATTTCAATATCCCCAATTAAGCGACTTGGAAATTGTCCATTGGTGCAAACATCAATAGCGCTAATACCGTTTAGGCGTTCTCCGCTTGCATTCACGTAGTAGCGACCGAGTAATTGGAATCCACCACAAATCGCAACGACAACACCATTATCTTCGATGTATTGGATGAGGGCCTCTTTTTTATTTTGAAGGTCTTTAGCAACAACGGTTTGTTCAAAGTCTTGACCGCCGCCAAACATTACAATATCAAAGTCTTCAGCATTAAAATCTTCTTCTAAACTAATTAAAGTAGTTTCCACTTCGTAGCCTAATTTTTTTGCACGGTGTTGCAACATGAGTAAGTTCCCATTGTCACCATAAGTGTTCATTAGGTTTCCATATAAATGACAGATTCTTAATTTCATCCGTTCATCCCTTCCTTAAGGTATCCTTCTTTGGCAAAGTCTTTACGTAAGTCGAGTAGAGCAGTATAAGTTGCTAGTACATTGACTTTCTTCGTTGGAGCTTTGCGAATCCAATCGATTAATTCCGCATTTGTTTTAAAGACTTTCATGTTTTCAAAACCTGCAACTTCCATACGAACACTAAGGTCTTCAACACGGATTCCGCTAATAGCTGTGTCAACAGAATTCAAGGCATGTAGCCCTTCGAAATCGCCATCCCAAATCCAGCTCACGTCTTGACCATCTGCAGGGTTATCGTTTAAGAGAACTCCTAAACTAAAGGATTCTTTTTCATAAGATAATAATTGAACGATTTGGTTAAATCCGACTGGATTTTTAATTAAGTTCAACATGACTTCTTTATCTTCAACATCAAATGTTTCTTGACGACCAAAGACGCGTTGTGCTTTAGAGAACCCTGCTTGGATTTCTTCAGTTGAAAGACCGAAGAATTTTGCAGCGGAGTAAGCTGCTAACGCATTGTAAATATTGTAAAGTCCAGCAATTGGAATTGAGAAAGTAGTACCGTCAATATCAAATGAAGAACCTGTTAGATATAATTCATTAAGTGCAGTGACTGCATAATTCAATTCAGGACGTTTGAAATCACATTTTGGACAATAGTATTTTCCGAGGTTGCTATAAGTAATGCACTTATAGTGCAAGATCGATTGGCAATGAGGGCAAAGAACACCATCAGTATTGTAGTGCGCCATCATTTCGCTATCTTCAGCATTGTTAAATCCGAAATACTCACGAGGATTTGGAGTGTCCACACTATTAAAAATAGGAGCGTCTCCATTTGCTAAAATAGTTGCACTTGGTGCAAAAGCAGCACCATCTAGCATTAATTGATAGGTTGTATAAATTTCTCCAAAACGATCCATTTGGTCGCGGAAAATATTCGTGAACACAAATAGTTTTGGTTCGATATATGGAGTGATGTGACGAATCGTTGCTTCATCCACTTCAAGAACGGCGATATTCTTTTCACCGGTCTTTGGAGAGTGGTTTAAAAATGTTGAAACAATCCCTTGAGTTAAATTAGCTCCAGTAGGGTTTGTTAAAATATTTGGATATTTTTGTTTTAACAATTGAACAATCAGTGAAGTTGTTAAAGTTTTCCCGTTTGTTCCGCTGACGATAATGACATCGTAATTTTCAGCGAGTGATTTTAAAATATTTGGATCGATAGCATGAGCTACTTTCCCTGGCAGGCTACTACCGCCTTTTGTAAAAGTCTTCAGAGCCCAGCGAGTAAATCTACCAGCTCCTAAGGCAACTTGTGTTCTAAGATTCAATTTAGACGATCCTTTCCGTTAATATACTTCACTATTGTAGCATATTTTCATGAAAAGTGGTTTATAAAAACGTTTTTAAAATTTTATTAAAATTGTTTGTTGAAAATCGCCTGAAATAACGGTTTTTCTTTGCACAAAGGTACCCATTTATCGTAAGATATTAAAGGTATAGTTTAGCAATTGGAGGGATAAATGTGGCACAATTGTTTTTTAAATATGGTGCAATGAATAGCGGAAAATCAATCGAAATTTTAAAGGTTGCACATAATTATGAAGAACAAGATAAACCGGTTTTATTATTTACGAGTGCAATTGACGACCGTGACCAAGTAGGATATGTATCAAGTCGTATCGGAGTAAGACGTGAAGCCATTCCGATTTTTGACGATACACCTATTTACGAAATTGTCGAAGGTCAAGCGGTGAAACCTTATTGTATTTTGATTGATGAATCTCAATTCTTATCAAAACAACACATTCTAGAACTCGCTCGAATTGTTGACGAATTAAATATTCCAGTAATGGCATTTGGCTTAAAGAATGATTTCCAAAACGAGTTATTTGAAGGCTCTAAATACTTATTACTTTATGCGGATAAAATCGAAGAGATTAAAACGATTTGTTGGTATTGTCATAAAAAAGCAAGTATGAATATGCGTGTAGTGGATGGTGTTCCAGTGTATACGGGAGAACAAATTCAAATTGGAGGCAATGATGCCTATTATCCAGTTTGCCGTTATCATTATAATCATCCTGGTGAAGAACGCTTATAAGAGAAGATAAAGGAGAAAAGTATGTTCGATCAATTAGATAGTTTTATTATTCGTTATGATGAACTTTCAGAGTTACTAAGTGACCCGGAAGTTATCGGCGATACAAAACGTTTCATGGAATTAACAAAAGAAGAAGCAAACTTACGACCAAAAGTAGAAACGTTCAAACGTTATCAACAGGTGGTTGAAGAAATTAGCGACACAGAGGATATGCTTGGCGAAAGCTTAGATGCTGAAATGGCAGAAATGGCTAAAGAAGAATTAAGTGCCCTCAAAAAAGAAAAAGTAGAATTAGAAGATAAAATCAAATTCTTACTGTTACCAGAAGATCCAAACGATGGCAAAAACATCATCATGGAAATCCGTGGTGCAGCTGGTGGAGATGAAGCTGCACTCTTTGCGGGAGATCTTTTGAATATGTATCAAAAATACGCTGAAGCACAAGGATGGCGTGTAGAGGTGATGGATGCCAATGTAACAGGTATCGGTGGATATAAAGAAGTCATTTTAATGATTACAGGGGATAATGTATTCTCTAAATTAAAATATGAATCTGGTGCTCACCGTGTACAACGTGTTCCGTCAACTGAATCTCAAGGACGTGTGCATACTTCAACAGCTACAGTCGTTGTCATGCCTGAAGCAGAAGAAGTAGAAATTGAATTAGAAGATAAAGATATTCGTGTGGATATTTACCATGCATCAGGTGCCGGTGGACAGCACGTTAACAAGACTGCATCTGCCGTACGTTTAACTCACTTGCCAACAGGAATTGTTGTTGCTATGCAAGATGAACGTTCACAATTGAAGAACCGTGAGAAAGCGATGAAAGTATTGCGTGCGCGTGTATATGACAAGATTTCTCAAGAAGCACAATCTGAATATGATGCAAACCGTAAGTCTGCAGTAGGTACAGGGGACCGTTCTGAACGTATTCGTACGTACAACTTCCCACAAAACCGTGTTACAGACCACCGTATTGGTTTAACACTTCAAAAGTTAGATCAAGTGTTAGCTGGAAAAATTGATGAAATTGTCGATGCTTTAATTCTTTATGATCACACAGAAAAATTGGAGCAATTAAATAATGGAAACAACTAATCCAACAAACCAAGAAGTCCTCGTTAGGGCTTCTTGTTTTTTAGAAGAAAAACAACCTAAACTAGGAAACGAAGAATGCCAACATCTTGTAAGAGAATTAATGCTATTCAAGAATCAATGGACCTTGTCGCAATTTTTGTTGAATTTACGACAAGAGGCTACGGTGACTTTTGAAGACTTAGAACCTGAGTTACTACGCTTAAGTGAGTTTGAACCCTTGCAGCAAATTACAGGAGTTGCAGAATTTCTAGGGGAAGAATTTATGGTCACAAAGGACACTTTAATTCCTCGTCCAGAAACAGAAGAGCTAGTTTTAAAAGCACAGTCATTTTTAGAACAATGCCCTGTTGGGAAGGTACTAGAAATTGGTGTTGGAACAGGGTGCATTATTTTAAGTCTTGAAAGACTGGTTGGACGACATCATTATTTTGGGTGCGATATTTCAGAAGAAGCACTCGTTGTCGCTCAAAAGAATCGAGAGAAGTTCAATCTTCAAACCGAATTGATATATAGCGATGTGTACAGCGATGTTCCCCGTGAGAAGTTTGAGTGTATTATTAGTAATCCACCGTATATTGCTTTCTCGGAAGAAGGATTAATGGATGAGTCTGTGAGACGCTATGAGCCAAAGCAAGCGTTATTTGCAGAAAATGAGGGGCTTGCGATTTACGAAAAGATTGCCAACCGATTAGAAGAATTTTTAACAGATAGTGGACAAGCCTTTTTTGAAATTGGATTTAACCAAGGAGCAAGCGTACAACGAATTTTTAGGGAAGCTTGTCCAAATAGAGAAGTAACAATTCATAAAGATATTGCAGGATTAGACCGCATGATTATTGTGAGTGGAAAGGAGGCGCAGTAATGGAAACACAAATTTTTACAAAAGAGAACTTAGATATTGCAGCTAAAGCGTTGCAACAAGGAGAAATTGTTTCTTTTCCAACGGAGACGGTGTATGGATTAGGAGCAATCGCAACAAGTCAAGAAGCGGTGTTAAAAGTATTTGAGGCAAAAGGACGTCCAAGTGATAATCCACTGATTGTTCATATTAGTGATATCCAGCAGATGACTTCTACTGTAGAAGAAGTTCCTGAAATTGCGCTGACCTTAGCGAAGGCTTTTTGGCCAGGACCACTGACGATGATTCTAAAGGCGAAACCAGGAATTTATGCTCCAGCCTTATCCGCTGGACTTCCAACGGTTTCATTCCGTATGCCAAAGCATCCATTAACATTAGAGTTAATCTCAAAAGTGGGAATTCCTCTTGTGGGACCGAGTGCGAACCTTTCGACGAAGCCAAGTCCAACGAAAGTAGAACATGTATTTGAAGATATGAATGGTCGTATTCGTGGAATCGTTGATGGTGGATCATCCACTGTCGGTGTGGAGTCAACAGTCATTGATTTAACGAATGAAGACGGGCCCGTAATATTACGACCGGGTGTCATTACAAAAGAACAAATTGAAGCGGTCATTGGGCCTATTCAATCTACAGTCAAAACGACAGCAGGAGAACGGGAAGTACCCAAATCTCCAGGGATGAAATATCGTCATTACGCACCAAAAACACCAGTGTTTGTTGTTGAAGGAACGGTTGAAGCTTTTGAAGAAACTATCCATAAATACAAAGTACAAGGAAAAACAGTGGGTGTGATGGCTCAAAACGCTATTATAGATGCCTTTGAAAATAAAGTTGAAGGTACTTACAAGATGGGGACGAGCGTGGACGATATGAACCGTGCGTTATTTGATGCACTGCGTACATTAGACCACTTAAAATTAGATGTAATTTTAGCAGAATCTGCTCCAGAAGTAGGAGTAGGAATCGCGTATATGAATCGTTTGAAAAAAGCGGCATCAACCGTTCTATAGAAGAACTCATAGGTTTTCTACAAAAGCCTATAATGTGATAAAATAGAAAAGGTAAGAAAAGAAAGGGGTAGTTGAATGAGTCAATTTACAGAAGATAAAATCATCTTTGAGACGATCGAAAAAGAATTACATCGTCAACAACAAGGGATTGAATTAATTGCATCTGAAAACTTCGTATCTGAAGGAGTTTTACGGGCACAAGGAAGTATTCTAACGAATAAATATGCAGAAGGGTATCCAGGACGTCGCTACTATGGCGGATGTGAATATGTAGATGTCATCGAGCAATTAGCAATTGACCGTGTGAAAGAATTGTTTGGTGCAGAATATGCCAATGTTCAACCACACTCAGGTTCTCAAGCAAATATGGCTGCGTATCGTGCTCTAGTGAAGAAAGGCGATAAGATTTTAGGGATGGACTTAAACCATGGTGGGCACTTGACTCACGGAATGGGAGTAAACTTCTCTGGACAAGATTATCAGTTCGTTTCTTATGGAGTAAATCCAGAAACTGAAACAATCGATTATGATGAATTAGAACGTATCGCTAAGGAAGAAAAGCCACAATTAATCGTAGCTGGAGCTTCAGCGTACCCACGTGAGATTGACTTCAAACGAATTAGTGAAATTGCTAAAGAAGTTGGAGCTTACTTTATGGTGGATATGGCCCATATCGCTGGGTTAGTTGCTAAAGGGGCTCATCAAAATCCAGTTCCTTATGCAGATGTTGTGACATCAACAACACATAAAACATTACGTGGACCACGTGGCGGTTTAATTTTAGCAAAAGAAGAATTTGGTAAAAAATTAAACAGTGCGATCTTCCCTGGAATCCAAGGTGGACCCCTAGAGCACGTGATTGCTGGTAAAGCAGTTGCATTCCATGAAGCTCTTCAACCAGCATTTGGTGAGTATATCGAGCAAGTCGTGAAAAATGCTAAAGCTATGGCGCAAGTGTTCGAAGGAACAGTGATTCGTGCGATTTCAGGTGGTACAGATAACCATCTATTACTCCTCGATATTAAAGATACTGGATTAAACGGTAAAGAAGCGCAAGAATTACTCGACACTGTTGGAATTACAGTGAATAAAAATGCCATTCCATTTGATACATTACCACCTGTTAAAACAAGTGGAATTCGTGTCGGAACGGCAGCTATTACAACACGTGGTTTTGATGAAGCTGCGGTGAAAAAAGTAGCTGAGTTAATCCTTACAACATTAACACATCCTGAAAATGAAGAAGTATTAAACACGGTTCGTCAAGAAGTAAAACAGTTGACGGAAACTTTCAAATTATACGCGTAACGAGGTAAATGTAAAGGTTTGTTTCAGATTATGAAAATAATAATAAGTTTTCAAACTGAGACTAGATATTTAACTGGTTTTTAGGTAAAATAATAGAAGTGACACTAATGTATTGGAAGGAGAATGACAAATGGGTAAATTTCACGTACTTGATCATCCGTTAATTCAACATAAATTGACAATGATTCGTCAAAAGGATTGTGGAACAAAAGTTTTCCGCGAAGTTGTAAACGAAATTTCAATGCTAATGGCTTATGAGGTTTCTAGAGATCTGCCTCTTGAAGATGTAGAAATCGAAACTCCACTTGTTAAAACAACATTGAAAACATTAGCTGGTAAAAAAGTTGCTATCATTCCGATTCTGCGAGCAGGACTAGGAATGGTTGATGGAATTCTCGAATTA
Source organism: Granulicatella sp. 20925_1_45 (assembly GCF_041433555.1). NCBI lineage: Bacteria > Bacillati > Bacillota > Bacilli > Lactobacillales > Carnobacteriaceae > Granulicatella > Granulicatella sp. 20925_1_45. Next base: position 15,141 of record NZ_JAPWBR010000018.1, read on the forward strand.
ATCCCAGCAGCCAAAATTGGGCATGTTGGTATGTATCGTGATCATGACACATTGCAACCTGTTGAGTATTTCGTGAAGTTGCCTTCAGATATTTCTGAAAGACAATTGTTTGTCGTTGATCCTATGTTAGCAACTGGGGGATCTGCAGTAGCTGCTATTGACGCACTGTTGAAGCGTGGTGCACAACCAAGCTCGATTAAGTTTTGCTGTCTTGTAGCTGCTCCAGAAGGTGTAGAAGTTCTACGTAAAGCCCACCCAGATATCGACATCTACGCAGCAGCGTTAGATGAAAGATTAAATGAACATGGATACATTCTTCCAGGATTAGGAGATGCTGGAGATCGTTTATTCGGAACCAAATAATAAATTTACATAGTCAACGCTTTTGCGATAGACTATTGCCACCAAATCTGACAATAATCACCGTACTGAGCGTAAAACTCAAAGTATAGGATTATTGTCATTTTTTTATTTGGTGTAAAGGAGGGGAAATAAGAAACATGGAAGCAACGCCAAAAGTGGTTGAGATTTTTGGATTGTCGTTTTCAGTTCCGATTTTGATTTCATGTGGGGTTAGTGTTTTACTAATCGCATTGTTTACAATTTTTGCTTCAAGGAAGGTTTCGATGAAGCCTGGTAAGTTGCAAAATGCTCTGGAAGCACTCATGGACTTCGCGAAGGGTATTGTAAACAGTGCAGTTGATGAGAAAACAGCACAAACGTATTATTTATATATTTTCTCACTGTTTTCTTTTGTACTAGTCGCTAATATGGTTGGGCTAATTATCTTTATTCACTATGAAGATCACAGCTATTTTGCCAGTCCAACAGCTAGCCCAGTAGTATGTTTAGCCTTAGCGCTAATGACAACATTAATCGCACATTATTCTGGTGTACAGAAGATGGGACTCAAAGGATATATTCAACATTCTTACTTAAGTCCGATGTCGATAATGCTCCCAATCAAATTGATTGAAGAGTTTACGAACACAATTACGTTGGCATTCCGTCTGTACGGAAATATTTATGCCGGCGAAGTGTTATTAGGATTGATTGTGATGTTCTCATCCGCAGCAGGACTAATAACCTATATTCTTGCAATACCACTAGGAGTAGTATGGCAAGGATTTTCAGTGGTAATTGGAGCTATTCAAGCGTACGTATTCTGTACGTTAACAATGGTTTACATCTCACATAAAGTAATGAAACATTAATTTTTAAGAAATGAGGAATTTATAATGACAGAATTAGCAGCAGCAATCGCAGTAGCAGGAGCAGCTTTAGCAGCAGCCTTTGGTAACCAAGCAGTTATCGTAAAAACAATTGAATCAATGACACGCCAACCAGAAATGAGCAATGAATTACGTTCAACAATGTTCATCGGGGTTGCCTTAATCGAAGCGATGCCAATCTTCGCCGTATTAATCGCTCTTATCCTTGTATTCGTTAAATAATCCAACAAATGGAATTATTGTCGCAAAGGAGGGGTGAGAGATGTTTGAAGTAATGTTATCAGGTAATGTCAGTACAATTTTAGGCGATACTTTAGCCGTATTAATTTCATTTACGTTGTTACTATTCTTGGTGAAATTCTTTGCTTGGGATAAAGTAAATGCCATGTTAGAAGCACGTCGAGATAAAATTGCTAAAGATTTAGACGAAGCCGCTGAGAAAAGAAAATCAGCGGAAGAAATTCAGGCTAATGCCAACGAAATTATTCATAACGCAGAAGTGAAAGGTAGCGAAATCTTAGATAACGCTCGTGAAGCAGCTTCAAAAACGCAAGATGAAATGATTAAAGAAGGTAAAGATGTGGTCTCTCGCATGAAAGCTGATGGACAACGTGAAGTCGATTCAATGAAACAACGTGCCATTGCGCAAGTGCAAGATGATATTGTAGACCTATCGGTTCAACTTGCTAGTCAAATTCTTGAAAAAGAAGTGACAAAAGAGAAACATCAAGAAGTAATCGAAGCCTTCATTAAGGGGTTGGAAAATAATGGTTAAATATCATAAAGATATCGTTAAAGAAGCCAGCCATTTTTATGCGAAGGCAAAATTCGAAGGGCACTTAGAGCAGGTGACGAATGAACTCCAAGCAATTTTAGCAGGAATTCAAAACACTTCGACGTTTAGACAGATGATGCATTTAGAGCATGTCTCTTATGACAAAAAGTTATCTGTATTAGAATCAGCATTTGGACATTTATCAAAAGAAACACAAGAGTACTTAGCAACATTCCCGTCTGAAGATGGTTCGATGAATATTGTAGAAGCACTAGAAGCGTTCTTAGATATTTACAATGCTAACAAATTAGAGATTGTGTCTGCGATTCCTTTAACGAATGAGCAGATGGATCGTATTGCAACTGCATTCCAAAATAAAACACATAAAGAATTTGATTCTTGGGTGAATACCGTAGATCCTTCAGTGATTGGAGGCGTTCAAATTAAGACAAAAGAGTATTTATTAGATGGAACGATTGCAAACAAACTAAAACAATTCAAAGAGAAAATTAGCCAAACAGGATTAAAGAGGTGAGATGGCATAAATGGAAATGAGTAATATTACAGCGAGAATTCGTGACCAAATCGCTTCTTTTGAAACGAAAGAACAAATTGAAGAAATCGGTGAAGTTTCCTTCATCGGGGACGGAATTGCTCGTGTCATCGGTCTTACAAATGTAATGGCTGGAGAATTAGTAGAATTTGAAAACGGCGCCTACGGGATGGCCCAAAACTTAGAAAAAAACGATGTTGGTGTTATCATCTTCGGAGGATATGAAAATATCCATGAAGGAGAACCTGTTAAACGTACAGGACGTATCCTTGATGTTCCAGTAGGAGATGCATTGATTGGTCGTGTTGTCGATGCGTTAGGTCGTCCAATTGACGGACTTGGGGCCATCGAAACAACGAAAAAACGTCCAGTAGAAAATGAAGCACCTGGCGTTATGCAACGTCAAAGTGTAAAACAATCATTACCTACAGGGTTAAAAGTAGTCGATGCGTTGGTTCCAATTGGTAAAGGGCAACGTGAGTTAATCATCGGTGACCGTAAAACTGGTAAAACAAGTATTGCAGTGGATGCAATTTTGAACCAAAAAGGTAAGAATACATTATGTATTTATGTAGCCATTGGTCAAAAAGAATCTACGGTTAAAGCTCTTGTTGAAACGTTAAAACGTTACGGAGCAATGGAATATACAACGGTTGTATCAGCGAGCGCTTCTCAACCAGCACCAATGCTTTACATTGCACCATATGCAGGTACTGCAATGGGTGAAGAGTGGATGTATCAAGGACGCGATGTATTAATCGTGTACGATGATTTATCAAAACAAGCTGCGGCATATCGTGAAATTTCCCTATTACTTCGTCGTCCACCAGGTCGTGAAGCATATCCAGGGGATGTATTCTACTTGCACTCACGTTTACTAGAACGTGCAGCAAAATTAAGTGATGAATTAGGAGCAGGGTCATTAACAGCCTTACCAATCATCGAAACACAAGCCGGAGATATTTCTGCATATATCCCAACAAACGTAATCTCTATTACAGATGGACAAATCTTCCTAGAAAGTGATTTATTCTACTCAGGGGTACGTCCAGGGTTATCTGCCGGATTATCTGTATCGCGTGTTGGGGGTTCTGCCCAAATTAAAGCGATGAAGAAAGTTTCTGGTACATTACGTATCGACTTAGCAAGTTACCGTGAGTTAGAAGCCTTTACTCAATTTGGTTCTGACTTAGATGCGGCAACGCAACAAAAATTAAATCGTGGTAAACGTACGGTAGAAGTCTTGAAACAAGATGTTCACCAACCATTACCAATCGAGTATCAAGTATCGATTTTATTTGCTTTAACACATGGTTTATTAGATGCGATTCCAATCGACCGTATTAAACCATTTGAAAAAGCGTTATATCAACATTTAGAAAGCGAACATAGAGATTTATTAAATGAAGTCCGCGATCAACATGTGATTTCGGATGAAGAGAAATTCTACAAAGTAATTGAGAGTTTCAAACAAATTCATTTATTTGAACGTGTTCAATAAGCGTAGAAAGGAGAGGTGACCTGAATGACGGCTTCCTTAAATGATTTAAAGAAGAGAATTGTTTCAACAAAGAAAACAAGTCAAATCACTAGCGCCATGCAGATGGTCTCTGCAGCAAAATTAGCCAAATCAGAGCAAGCAGTGCGTCACTATCAAGACTACGCTCAAAAAATCCGTGAAGTTGTAACTCACTTACTATACGCAAATCACAATAAAGAAGAGGTTGTCGATGAAACGTCAGAGGACGGAGAAGTAGTAACTTCTTTCATCGACTATCACGACTTATTAATTGAACGTCCGGTTAAAAAGACTGGATACTTAGTGATTTCATCTGACCAAGGACTTGCTGGGAGTTACAACTCTTCCATTTTCCAATCAACAAGAGAAATGTTAGAGTTAGACCACCAATCCAAAGATGAATATGTCATCTTAACGATTGGGGATGCTGCAAGTCGCTTCTTCAAGAAGATGGGAGTCGATGTACGTCTTGAAATTAATGACGTATCCGATATTCCAACCTTTGAAGAAGTAAGAAAGATTGTGTCAAGTGCGGTCCAAATGTTCCGTGACGGTGAATTTGATGAGTTTTACGTTTGCTATAATCACCATGTAAACGCACTGTTATCAAACTACCGTGTTGAAAAAATGTTACCAATTATCGACTTGGACGCGGAAGAAGCAAAAGAGTACGAATTGGATTATATTTTCGAACCGAACAAGGAAATTATTATGGACATCTTGCTTCCACAATATGCAGAATCGCTTATTTACGGAGCCATTATCGATGCCAAATCAGCAGAACATGCATCTCGTATGACTGCAATGAGAAGTGCAACTGATAATGCTAAAGATTTAATCAGTAACTTAACACAAGATTTGAACCAGAGACGACAAGCGCAAATTACACAAGAAATTACAGAAATTGTCGGTGGAGCAGCCGCTCTGGAAGAACATTAGGATTTTAGAAGGAGGAAAATGGATTGAGAACTGGAAAGATTTTACAAGTTGTAGGGCCAGTTGTAGACGTGGTATTTCCTTTAGAAGAAGGCGTTCCAGATATTCATAATGCATTACAAGTTGTGAAAACAGCCAATGATGGTAGCGAAACAACTGTTACTTTGGAAACTGCTGTAGAATTAGGGGATGGTGCAGTTCGTACAATCGCCATGGAATCTACAGATGGTTTGCAACGTGGCATGAAAGTGGTGGACTTAGGGCGCACAATTAGCGTTCCGGTGGGACCTGAAACATTAGGTCGTGTATTCAACGTTCTTGGAGATACGATTGACTTGAAGGAACCATTCCCAGAAGATTTCACAAGACATGAAATCCATAAACCAGCACCAAAATTTGAAGAATTAAACAGTCAATATGAAATTCTACAAACAGGGATTAAAGTAATTGACCTTTTAGCACCTTATCTTAAAGGTGGTAAAATCGGTTTATTCGGTGGTGCCGGTGTAGGGAAAACCGTATTAATTCAAGAATTGATTCATAATATTGCTGAAGAACTTGGTGGTATTTCAGTATTTACAGGGGTAGGGGAACGTACTCGTGAAGGGAACGATCTTTACCATGAAATGCAAGATTCAGGTGTATCCGCTAAAACAGCGATGGTGTTTGGACAAATGAACGAACCACCAGGAGCTCGTATGCGTGTAGCACTAACAGGATTAACGATTGCGGAATACTTCCGTGATATTGAAAAACAAGACGTACTTTTATTTATCGATAACATTTATCGTTTCACACAAGCAGGTTCAGAAGTATCAGCCCTGCTTGGACGTATGCCTTCTGCCGTTGGGTATCAACCAACACTTGCGACAGAAATGGGTCAATTACAAGAACGTATCAGTTCTACTAAAGACGGATCGATTACATCTATTCAAGCGATTTACGTGCCAGCCGATGACTATACTGACCCGGCTCCAGCAACAACATTCGCCCACTTAGATGCAACAACAAACTTAGAGCGTCGTTTAACAGAACAAGGGATTTATCCAGCGGTGGATCCACTTGCTTCAACTTCAAGTGCTCTAACTCCAGAAATTGTTGGGGAAGAACACTATGAAGTAGCAATGAAAGTACAACAAATGCTTCAACGTTATCGTGAATTACAAGACATCATTGCCATCTTAGGGATTGATGAATTGTCAGATAGCGAAAAAGTCATTGTAAACCGTGCAAGAAGAATTCAATTCTTCTTATCACAAAACTTCCACGTTGCAGAAGCATTTACAGGACAACCTGGTTCATACGTTCCAATTAAAGATACGGTTCGCGGATTTAAAGGAATTATTGATGGTTTATATGATGATATTCCAGAAGATATGTTCCGTAACGTAGGACCAATTGAAGACGTGATTAAAAAAGCTAAAGCAGCAGGGTTTTATGGAGGAAACTAAAGATGGCTGAACATGAATTACTGGTCGTTGTCACAACACCAGAAGGAAAAGTGTATAACCATCGTTCCTATTCTGTGAGTGCCGATGCAGTCGATGGCGGAATCACCATACTACCGCATCATGCTCCAATCATGCTTCCTTTAAAAATCGGAGCGCTTCGAGTGAAACGATTCTTAGAGGATTCCCCAACTGATTATATTGCAATCGGTGGTGGAGTTATGGAAGTGCGGGATAATGTCGTAACGGTCATTGCCAACGTGGCTGAGCGTGCAAGAGACATTGACGTGACTCGTGCAGAACAAGCCAAGGATAAAGCTGAAAAAGTGATTAGCGATAGTAGTCGTTCTCAAAGTGATGTAGAGCGTGCGAAAATTGCTTTAAGTAAGGCAATCAATCGTATTGGTGTTTCTAAACATAGAAGAAAATAAATAAGAGAGGATGTTTTCATCCTCTCTTTTCTTATAGATACGAAAAACACTAGCAGAGAATTCTGCTAGTGTTTTTTGATTTTATAAGATTTCTTTGATGTAGGTTTCGAGTTCTTCTTGAGTTAGAACGCCGGCCGTTTTTTTAACAATTTTTCCATCTTTATCGACAAAGATTAGGGTTGGAATTTCTGTAATCTCATGATATTTTTGGAAGCTTGAATCAACATCAGCATAATAGTTGAGGGATAGAGAATGCTCTTTTAAGTATTTCTTTCCGTTCTCAATCGGTTCTTTCTGACTGATCATCGCTACACCAACAAATTCAACTTTGTCTGCATATTTTTCTTTTAATGTATTTAAAATTGGGAGCTCTTGTTGGCAATCTGGACACCAACTTGCCCAAGCGTAGTAGACTGTTGGCTTTCCGTTAAAGTCTTTTTCAGTTAATTTTTTTCCGCTTGCGTCTTGGAATACGACGTTTGCATCAGCAGGTTTGCTGCTTGATGGTAATAAATAAAATGTCGCTAAGCCAACAACAAAAAGAGCTGCAAGAGCCAATAAAAGTTTTTTCATAAAATCCTCTTTCTATGTTTATTCGTGAATATCAAACACGTATTTGTGGCCTTGTGTAAGGCTATGGTAGAATCCTTTACCGTCATATAAGTGGAATACTTGTACGCCAGCAATGTCTTCTTCGTTAGGGTAAACGTCTTTTACGAATGGGTTATCTTTAAGAACTTCTTCAAGACGTTCACGACCAATTTCTTTTACAACACCTTCGATACGAATCACTTGGATTAAGTAATCTTCGCTCTTCATAGCAGTAATGGCAACTTTTTGGTTCTTTTGTAGTTGTTTGTAGAAGTTTGTTTTAGGACTAGTCATAAAGAACACGCCTTTTTCGTTTGCAACACCGATATGGATATGACGTGCATGAGGTTGGTTGTTCTCATCTGCAGTCGCGACAACAGCTACATTCATTTCTTCTAAAATACGTAAAATTTCATTGACTTCCATGGTGATTTCTCCTAACTGTTTTCTTTTTATTTTATCATAGATTGTTTTATGAAAGAAGACTTGCGATTTCGTCTCGAATTTGTTCAGGCGTTGTAGTCGGAGCAAAACGTTTCAAAATCGTTCCATCTTTAGCTACAAGGAATTTCGTGAAATTCCATTTTACCTTTTCACCGAAAAGACCAGCAGTTTCTTTCTTTAATAACTCAAATAATGGATGTGTTTCTGGACCATTTACCTTAACCTTACCAAACATTGGGAAAGTCGTATTGTATGTCAATTGGCAATGTGCGACTGCTTGTTCAGCTGTGAGTGGCTCTTGTCCTGCAAATTGATTGCAAGGGAACCCAAGAACTGTGAATCCTTTGTCCTTGAATTCTAAATAGAGTTTTTCTAACCCTTCAAATTGAGGCGCTAGACCGCAACCGCTAGCCGTATTCACGATCAGTAGTAATTGTCCTTTATAGTCTTCTAGAGTAGTTACTTCTCCATTTACTGTAGGGACTTCGATTTCATAAATTGACATTTATTTTCCTTCTTTCTTAAATAAGGCCATAGTGCTTTAATCCGTTGATAATGCCGTTATCTGTGTTGTTAGTCGTAATAAATTCCGCAAGTTCTTTGAGTACGGGGATGGCATTTCCCATAGCGACAGGATGCGTCACTGCTTGAAGCATCTCGATATCGTTTGGACCATCTCCGAATGCGTAAGTCTCAGCATCTTCTTGATTTAAATACTCTAAGAAGCGTTTGATTCCTTCCGCTTTTGAATTCCCTTTTGAAATCACATCGACTGAGTACGGTGTGTTCCGTAGGAAATCAAGATTAGGAAATGCTACTTTATATTTTTCTTCCGCTGGTGGAAGACAGATAAAGAGCAACATGTTAATCGGATTATCTATATAAAAATCTGCGTTTAGTGCAGGTGGATTCGTGTGAATAAATCCGTAAGCATCCTTAGCTCCATCTGTGGATTCTACTAAGTAGAATTCTTTGTCATTATAGGCCGTAAACCCATATCCATCTTCTTTTACCATTTGATGGAATTTCTTCACCATTTCAGTTGGAATTTCTGAAGAATAAACACGCTTGCCTTGATAAAGAACGACTTGACCGTTCATAAAAATTCCTGAGTGGATATTGGCACTCTCCATAATATCGCGTGTTTCAGCAGAAGAACGTCCTGTTGCGATAAAGGGTTCATACCCGTTGTTTTTTAGCGTTTGAATGGCTTTGGCTGTAGCGACGTCCACTTTTGACTCGCCGTTTAAAAGTGTTCCATCCAAATCAAAAAATACAAAACCTTTCATTCCGTCACTCCATTCATTTTGTCTTTTTCTATTATACCATGTTTCGAAGGATTTTAATTGTAGTTCGAATTGAAAATATTTCGCGTGAAAGAGTAGAAATATCGTAGTTTTTATGTTAAAATTGAAAAGAATTTTAGTTAAGGAGGGAATCCTTTGTACAATTTGATTTTATCACTGATGGTTGTGGTATGCGTATTATTAATTATTGTTGTTGCAATGCAACCTTCAAAAACAAATGCTGCGAATTTAACAGGTGGAGCAGAGCAATTATTCGGTAAACAAAAGGCACGTGGTTTTGAGGCATTCTTAATTCGCGTAACAGTTGTTTTAGGAACAATCTTCATGTTATTAGCATTTGCATTAGCATACATTTCATCAAAATAATAAATTTAAGTACAATTGTTCGGACATCCAACCAATTGTACTTTTTTATTTGGCAGATTAGAGGAGAGTTATATGGAAGCACTATGGTTAAGAAAAGAAAGCAATACAAGAGCGGTGATTTTATTTCATGCTTATACAGGAACACCTGCGGATGTGAGAATGCTTGCGCAGTTTTTATATCGTCATGATTATGCAGTCTATGTTCCAGTATTTTCTGGCCATGGAACTCCAGATGTGGAAGATATCTTAGCAAGTTCTCCTGAGGCTTGGTACGATGATGCTAAACGTGCTGTCGACTTTGTTCGAGGACAAGGCTATCACACGGTTAGTGCCTTTGGATTATCGATGGGCGGTATTATGGCGACTAAATTAGCAACCGAACATCTAGTGGAATATGCGGGCACATTTTGTTCTCCGGTATCTTCTGGGAATCCTCAGTTGCCAGGACTGTTTCAAAGTTTTATGATGTATGCGAAGGCATCTTATAGAAATGTAGGACGACCATTTGATGAAGCTGAAATGAAGGAAAAAGCACAAAAACAATTAGCACACATTCAATCATTTTCAAGTGACGTTGCTTCACATTTAGACGAAGTGACAGGAAGTTTTTATATTGCACAAGGGGAACAAGATACACTTGTCGATCCAGAGTCTTCTCTTGAATTAAAAGAGGGCCTCATTAACGCACAAGTGGAGTTACATTGGTATGAAGAAGCAGGGCATGTGATTACGGTTAGTCCTGTTAGAAAGGAATTCCAAGAGACTGTTCTCTCTTTTCTAAATCAACAAGAATGGAGGTAAAGAAATGAGACAATCATTAGAAGAAATCTTAATGAATTTCTTTATGGAACATGAATCCGAAAGTTTTTTTGTTCAAGAAATTAGTGAGCATTTCGGATTTACTGCTTCAAAGGACTTTAAGATTTTAGTGAAACAATTAGCTGACCTCGAAGATTCTGGAAAAATTGTATTGACACGACAAGGTAAATTTGGATTCAATCAAAAAAATCGTACGTTAGAAGGAACATTCCGATTAAACGATAAAGGATTTGGTTTTGTAACAGTTGAAGAAGGCAAACCAGATATTTTTATCCCAAGAACGGATGTCCATGGCGCTATGGATGGAGACACAGTTGCGATTCGTATCGTTCAAGAAGAAAATCCTTATAACGATAAAGCCGCAAGCGGAACGATTGTGAAAATCTTAGAACGCGCTGTGAAGCAAGTGGTGGGGATTTATACACGTTATCCCTCGAAGATTATGCTGCAAACAGGCTATTGTGGCGAAATTGCAATAAAAGATTCTAAATTAAAGAAAACGAAATGTTATGTGACTAGAAAGGGATTAAACCCAGTTGACGGAACCGTCGTTATTGCCGAAGTGGAACATTATGAAACAGAGCGTCACGAACTCGTCTTGAAGGCGCATATCGTCAAAGAAATCGGCTATAAAGACGCTGTCGGCATGGACATTTTAATGATTTTACATCAATTAAAAATCCCAACAGTATTCCCAGAATCAGTATTAGAGGAAGCCAACCGTGTGAGTGAAACCATCTCACCGGAAGAAATCGAAGGGCGTGTGGATTTACGCCAAGAATTAACCGTGACGATTGACGGAGCAGACGCCAAAGACTTAGATGATGCGGTGGCTCTTGTTAAACGTGAAGATGGAACCTTTGTATTAACGGTATCCATCGCTGATGTTTCTTATTATGTAACGGAAAATTCCGAAATGGATAAGGAAGCATTTGAACGCGGAACGAGTGTGTATTTAACGGACCGTGTTGTTCCAATGTTACCGCAACGATTATCCAATGGAATCTGCTCGCTTCATCCATATGAAGAGCGATTAACGTTAACAGCACGCATGGAAATCGACCGTAGCGGAACGATTTACCAGCATGAGATTTTTCCAAGTGTGATTCAATCGAACGAGCGATTAACGTATGATGAAGTGAACGTATTATTCAATACGAATGAAGCTTCTGAAAAAATCACTCCAGAGATTGAAGCAATGCTTTGGAACATGAAAGAATTACATACGATTCTTGAACGTAGACGTACGGAACGTGGAGCGATTGACTTTGATACACAAGAAGCAAAAATTCTGGTGGATGAAAAAGGAGCGCCAACAGAAATCGTACTACGTGAACGTGGTGTAGCAGAGCGACTCATTGAGTCCTTTATGCTTGCGGCGAATGAAACAGTGGCTCGTCACTATGAACAAATGAAGGTGCCATTTATCTATCGTATTCACGAAAATCCAGATAGCGAAAAACTCCAACGATTCTTAGAGTTTATTACAGCGTTTGGAATTACGATTAAAGGGAAGAACGATTCGATTACACCGAAGAAATTGCAAAAAGCATTAAGCGAGGTACGTGGTGAACCGTATGAAGCAGTGGTATCAACGATGATGCTTCGTTCTATGAAACAAGCTAAGTACGATATCACGCCTACAGGACACTATGGACTGGCAGCGGAAGACTATACGCACTTCACTTCGCCGATTCGTCGTTATCCTGACTTAATCGTTCATCGTATGATTCGTCATTACGGAAAACACCCAGGTCATTTATCGAAGAAAGAAGAAACGCTTCTGGAAGATAAATTACAACAAATTGCAGACCAATCATCTCGTATGGAACGACTTGCAGTACAGGCGGAACGCGATGTGAACGCATTGAAAAAAGCTGAATACATGCAAGACAAAGTCGGCGAGGAATTCGATGGAATCGTAAGCTCAGTGACAAAATTTGGGATGTTTGTTGAGTTAGCCAATACCGTAGAAGGATTAATTCATATTTCTCACTTGAAGCAAGATTACTTTAACTTTATTGAAAGCCACATGATTTTACTTGGGGAACGTACGGGTGTTAGTTACCGTATCGGTGACCGTGTTCGTGTGAAATGTGTGAAAGTAGATGTGGAAGCTAGAGAAGTCGATTTCCTACTCGTAGAAGATGCAAAATTGGCCAAAACAGAACGTCCAAGAAAAGGCGAACGCTTTGATGAAAAGTCTTCTAAAAAGGGTAAAAAATCAAAAGGGCGCCAACGCTTTAAAAAAGCGATTAAAACGAAAAAGAAAAGACGCTAGGAGGTTCGTGAATGCCTAAAGGAACGAACGATAAAGTGCTCGCACAAAATCGAAAAGCAAGTCATGACTATACCATTCTTGAAACGATTGAAGCTGGGATGGTCTTAACTGGAACAGAAATCAAATCGGTTCGTCAAGCGCGTATCAATTTAAAAGATGGATACGTGAGCTTGAAGCAAGGAGAAGCTTTTCTTGTAGGTGTCCATATTAGTCCGTTTGAACAAGGGACACTGTTCAATCATGACCCATTAAGAACGAGAAAATTATTGCTTCATAAAAAGCAAATCAACTATTTACTGGAGCAAGTAAAGCAAGCCGGAAATACGGTAGTGCCGCTAAAGTTCTACATTAAAAATGGCGTTGCAAAGTTGTTAATCGGAGTTGCGAAAGGGAAGAAAAATTACGATAAACGTGATGCCTTAAAGCAAAAGGATATGAAACGCGAAATCGATCGTGCAATGAAAGAAAGATATTAAAGAGGAAGGCTGGACAAATTGTCCAGCCTTTTTTGCATGCAAAAAATATTTCATTACCATATATGGTAATGAAATTTTTCAAAAAAGAAATTCGTTTCATATTCGTTTCATATTGGGAGTGCAAACTAACAGTACAGAATAGGAAAGGAAGTGGGAGAGCACATGGATTGGAAAAAGAGAGCGGGTGCGTATCTTGTTCGCAAGAAGATTCGTACAGGAATATTATTTTTCATCATGATGCTAATTACAGCAGCTGTCTTGGCGGTCCTCTCGATGCAAGAAAGTACAGGGAAGGTTCAAACGAAGTTGTTAGAACTATCGAATTCAGGGTTTCAAATTGAATCCCTCTTACAAGATGGGAACATCGAACAAAAGAAATTGTCTCAAGTAGAACAAGTTGAGGGAGTGAAAGAGACGCAGTATGAATTTGATGGCATCGGTCAACTAGAAGACGCAAAGGCCGTTGAAAGAGAACAAGCGGTCCAACTCGATCAAGGAAATATGGGGGAACTTGTGGGGTATCATGGTGTCACTTCTAGTAATCAGGAGCTAAATTTTGCTAGTGGAGCGCTAAATCTTAAAGAAGGTCGTGCGTTAACAAAAGACGATTCCGGAAAAGTTCTCGTACATGAAGAGCTTGCAAAAGAAAACAATTGGACAGTCGGAAGCAAGATTAAATTGAAGAACTTCCAAAACGGGGACGCTACTGCAAACAGTAAAGAAGTAACGGTGGAAATCGTCGGGATTTTCAATGGGAAGTTATCAGAGCAATCGACAGGATTGACGAGTGACTTAACAGAAAATCGCATCTATATGGATTATAAAACGAGTCAAACATTAATCGGGAAAGATGAATCGAATGCCATTGTTCATCGTGCGATTTTTACGGTGAAAGATCCATCAAAATTAGAAGAAGTGATTTCTAGAGTAAAAGTACTTCCTCTCAAGTGGGATGGGATGCAACTTTCTAAAAATGAGCAAGTATTTGAACAGGTGGCCTCGCCTATCCAAAACTTCAAATCGCTCATGACATTGTTGACGAGTTCTGTATTTGTATTAGCAGTAATTGTTTTATTTTTAATTTTATTATTTACATTAAGAGAAAGAATCCATGAGTTTGGAATTTTGATGTCGGTCGGAATTTCAAGAAAAGAAATTATCGCGCAAATCTTATTAGAACTCTACACCGTTGCGGCAACGAGTTCGATTTTCGCTCTTATGTTGGGAAGCTTTGTAGCTAAACAATTTTATACTGGTCTCTTATCTTCGGATGAGATTCCAATACAAGTGAAATCATTATTTGAATCGAGCTTGCCAGAGTTCAGTCTGATGCAAGGACTGCTAACCATTGGAGTCGTCCTAATCATTATTGCACTAGCCGTTCTATTTAGCACGGCAGTCATTTTAATGAAGAAACCGAAGAAAATTTTAAGTCAAATGAACTAAGGAGTGTTTTTATGTCAGTATTATCATTAGAAAATATTTATTATCGATACGAGGATTCTCAAAAATATGTATTGAATGATCTGAATGCCACTTTTGAAGAAGGAAAATTCTATGCGGTCGTTGGTAAATCCGGAGCTGGGAAATCAACTTTCTTATCGCTATTAGCAGGATTAGATAGCCCAACGAAAGGAAAAGTGTGTTTCAATGGGCAAGATATTGCGCAAGGGTCATACAGTGAACATCGTCGTGACCATATTTGCTTAGTGTTCCAAAACTATAATTTAATCGATTATTTAACACCTCTTGAAAATGTAAGACTCGTAAATGGAAAAGCAACCAAAGATATCCTATTGAAATTAGGTTTAGAGGAAGAATTAATTCATCGTAATGTATTGAAGCTATCAGGTGGGCAACAACAACGGGTTGCGATTGCGAGAGCGCTTGTTTCAAAGGCGCCAATTATTTTAGCGGATGAACCAACCGGAAACTTGGACGAAGGAACAGCCGCAGAAATTATCGATATCTTAAAAATGGCAGCACATGAAAGTGGAAAATGCGTCATCGTAGTGACTCACAGCCCGCAAGTAGCCGCTGCGAGTGATGAAGTGTTGGAATTAGAAGACGGAAAACTAAAGAAAGTAAGAGGGGAAAAATAGATGAATATCCTACAAAATGCTTGGGCATATGTCTCAAGAAAAAAGTTTAAAACCTTAATTATTTTCTTTATTTTATTCAGTATGGCAACGGTGGCCCTCAGTAGTTTAGCCGTAAAACACGCAACGGATACCGCTGCAAAAGAAACGTTTAAGTCGATTAATTCTTCGTTCTCGATGCAAATCGACCGCAGACATAATCAAGGGACTGCTCGTGGGGGCGGGAACTTGAAAGGAAAAGATATTCAAGCGATTGAAGGAATCGAAGGTGTTCAAAAGGCAGTGAAGCGAATGGAAGTCGTAGCGGACCTTGTGGATCAAGAATTGATTCCAGCAAAAGGAGTTCGTCTTGACGCCACTCGTCAGCAACGTTTCGGAAAAGCCGCTCAAGTAACCGGAATTAATGATTCTAGCATGGATGAACGATTCGCGGCGCAGACTTTTACGCTAACAGAAGGGCGCCATATTAAGGATGACGATACAAATGTGGCGTTAGTACACGAAGACTTTGCTAAGAAAAATAATTTAAAAGTCGGCGACAAGTTCAAGTTGAAATCAAACATCTATGATGCAGATAACGAAAAGCAAGCCAATAACCAAACCGAAGTGACGATTGTTGGTCTGTTCGGAGGTAAAAATAAAGGTGGAGTCACAGCGCCACAAGAATTATATGAAAATACGATTTTAACGGACTTGAAGACAAGTGCTTTAATGTATGGCTATACAGATGCGGATGCGATTTACCTGGATGCTACTTTCCTTGTCGGTGGTCAATACGACATTGATAAGGTGATGGAGCAAGCGAAGAAATTGGGAATTGACTGGAAGGCATATACGCTCATTAAGAGTAGCCAAAACTACCCAACACTTCAAAAATCAATTAACTTAGTATACGGCTTAACGGATAAACTATTCCTTGGAAGTCTGATTTTCTCTGCGATTATTTTAGTGCTCGTTCTCTTCTTATGGACAAATAGCCGCAGAAGAGAAATCGGTGTCCGTTTGGCGCTTGGAATGACGAACAAAACGATTATCGCGCAAATGCTGTGCGAAGTAGGAATGGTCAGCATTGCCAGCTTTATCGCTGCGATTCTTGCAGGTGGACCTGTCAGTGAATGGGTTGGAAAACTCATCTTAGGGCAAGTCAATAGTAGCCTTGGCACGCAACTGGCGAATGAAGCGAAATCAGCAAACCTTGGTGGTGGAGCAGCCGTGGACGGCTTCAATAAGACATTGACAGAATTATCGGTGACAGTATCCAATATGGATAAAGCAACGGTTGTTGGTCTTGGGCTTGTGGTCATTGTCATTGCAGTTCTCCTAGGAAGTGCGTTTATTTTACAAAAATCTCCGAAGAGTTTATTGCAAGATACGGAATAAAAATGCAAGGGTCTAGTCGCAAGACCAATTGATTGATATAATAGCGAAAAAGAGGTGATGGTTTTGAATTTATTAGTCGTTGAAGATGAAGGAGCGATTCGCGAAGGTGTTCGCGAATATTTAACAGAGCAAGGATTTCATGTGTTTGAAGCAGAAGATGGAGTAGAGGCGCTTGAAGTATTTGAAAAAGAGTCGATTGATTTAATCTTATTGGATATTATGATGCCTCGAAAAAATGGCTTTGAAGTGTTAGAAGAGGTACGAAAAACAAGTAAACTTCCTATTCTAATGCTAACGGCCCTTCATGACGAAGAGACACAGGTGAGAACGTTCGAACTGCTCGTTGATGGATTTATTCAAAAACCTTTTTCACTCGTCGTTTTGCATAAGCAGATTGAAGCCGTATTGAAGCGTCACTACGGAGAAATGAATGTGTGGAACTATGAGTCTACGAGTGTGAATTTCACCAGTTTTGAAGCCAGAGTAAATGGGCAAATCGTGGAAGTTACCGCAAAGGAACTGGCGATTTTAAAACTGCTCGTGGAATATCAAGGACAAGTGTTGAGTCGTGCTCAAATTTTAGATCACGTGTGGGCAGCTCATGAAGATCCACCATTTGACCGTGTTGTGGATGTGTATATCAAGCAATTGCGAAAAAAACTATTGTTGGATTGTATCGTGACCGTTAAAAATGTCGGATACAAGTTGGAGTTAAGATGAGAAAATTAAAACTGTTTCCTAAGATTTTTATTTATACATTAAGCATTCTAGGTACGCTAGTGGCGATTGCGCATCTGTTTTTATATTTTGCTTTTCCGCACTTTTATTTGCAGGAACGTCAGCAAGAATTAAGCCAAAAAGCAGATGTGTTAGTGGAAAGTTTATCCAAAGTCGATGAACAAGAGGCTGCGTCTGCCTTGCAACTGTATGCTAAAAATGAAGGGATTACAGCTTACTTAAGAAAAGAATCGAACGGGGAGAACTTACAGCTAGGAAGCGAGTTAGCCATTGATGAAAATAGTGATCAGAACTCGGTGATTATCGAGGACAGACAAGTCACTACAAAAGACGGCAAACAAATGCAACTGCAGGTCGTGACAACAACCGAATCGGTCAAACAGGCAACCAAGGTTACATTCCGTTATTTGCCATTATCGCTCGCCATTTCGATCTTTACAGCAGTGATTTTCTCGTATATATATGCTAGAAAATTATCGAAACCGCTGATGCAAATGTCCAAAGTCACTCAGAAGATGATGGAATTGGATAGAGATGCACGGTTTGCAAATCCAAGGTCCGATGAAATTGGACAAATGGAAATCCAAATCAATGACTTATACGAGCATCTGCTATCTGTCATCGATGAACTGGAAGAGAAGAACCAGAAGATGATTCAGTTGGAAAAAACAAAGGTAGATTTCTTACGAAGCGCTTCTCATGAGTTGAAGACGCCATTAGCAGGTCTGCGTATTTTATTAGAGAATATGAGCCTCAATGTTGGTAAATATAAAGACCGTGATAAGTATCTTGAGGAGTCGATTGCAAAAGTCGATCAAATGTCTGTACTCGTTCAGGAAATTCTAGCACTCTCTAAATTACAAGAAGAAACGCTAAAAAAAGAAGAGATAGCGTTAGACAAAGTTCTTCCAGAGTGGAACAGAGAATTCCAGTTATTATTACAAGAAAAAGGACTAGTGCTTGAAGAAAGCATCGAACCATTCACGATTGAAGCGAGTCCAATCGCCTTTCGAAATGTATGGAATAATTTATTGATGAATGCCATTAAACACTCATCAAAAGAAGGCGTCATTCGAGTGGAATTAAAGGATCAGGTATTGACGATTGAAAATCCATGTATACCTCTCACAAAAGAACAAATTGAAACAGCATTTTCGCTCCTACCATCTTCTAAAGGAACGACTGGTGGAGGAAATGGAGTAGGGCTTTATAGTGTTCATCAGTTGCTCGAGCGTGAACAAATAGAACACCGCTTCTTTGCAACGGCAGAAGGTATGTGCTTTGAGATGAATTTTAAAGATAACACTTAAAAGAATGGGTTACCGCATGCGGTAACCCATTCTTTTCTATTTGGGAGCGATTTGCTACTTTTGGACGAGATTCCAAGAATTAAAAGAAAAAAATGGAGAAATTAGCAAAAAAAATCACAAAAAACGCTTACATTTAAAGCGTTTTCGTGTATAATTAAAGTATCAATAAAAAGATAGGAAGGTTGATATTATGGCAACAATTGATCGTTTCGCTACAGACACTATACGCAAGAGCAATCCGCATCTTTCGCAATTGAAGGCAACTATTGAACCAGCTTTTTATTCGAACAATGCGACTGAAATTCAGACTCTGGCAGAGGCGTATGAATTAGCGTCACATGCACCTAATACAACAGTGTTAGATGCGTTCGTTGCAAACGCAAAGGATTTAGGGTTACCGGAGGATGCACATATTCTTACGGTGGTTGATGGGAGCGTTGTAGGACGTACTGCAAAAGCTCGTCGAATTTTGGGTAATAATCCAGCAGAAGATGCTAAGATTATTCCAATCATTCGTGAAGAGATTTATAACAGTTCGTTCAGACCGTTTATTAAGGGTACAGCTGTTGTAGGTCTTGATGAAGACTTCATGGTGAAGGCACATATCACAATGCCTAAAGAACACATTAACAACTTGTACTCATGGTTATTGAACTTCCAAATTTTCAATGACCAATATAAGAGACGTTATGATGCGTCTAAACAATATGACGAAAATGATATTTTCATTTTCTTCGACCCAACTTGGAGACATCCTGATTACCCAGATGGATTAGCATTCTTTGATACAAAACATAACTGTGCTGCAATTTTAGGAATGAGTTATTTTGGGGAAATCAAAAAAGGAACGTTAACATTAGCATGGGCAACTGCCGCTCGTAACAATTACGTTTCTTGCCACGGTGGTTTGAAGATTTTCCGTAAAGAAGGCGCTTCTTACGTTGCAAGCTTCTTCGGATTATCTGGATCAGGTAAGTCTACATTAACACACGCTAAACATGACGATAAATACGACATTGAAGTATTACACGACGACGCATTTGTGATTTCGGTAGAAGATGGTTCATCTGTAGCTTTGGAACCTTCTTACTTCGACAAAACAAATGACTATCCAGCAGGTCACAGAGAACAAGATTACTTCGTAACGGTTCAAAACTGTGGTGTGACTCTGGATGAAAACGGCCGTAAAGTATTAGTAACAGAAGATATTCGTAACGGTAACGGACGTACGGTTAAATCTCGTTATTCTACACCAAACCGTGTTGATAAGATTAAAGAACCAATTCAATCTATTTTCTGGATTATGAAAGATGATGCACTACCACCACTAGTGAAAATCACAGATCCACGTTTGGCATCTATTTTAGGATGTACATTAATGACAAAACGTTCTAATGCTGAAAATACAGGAGCTGGAGCAAACTTAGATGCGCTTGTTATCGAACCATACGCAAACCCATTCCGTGTATATCCATTAGTAGAGGACTACGAAAAATTCAAAGCATTATTTGATAAAGACGTAGACTGCTACATCATCAATACAGGAGACTACTTAGGTAAGAAAGTTACAAAAGAAGTTTCCCTAGGTGTAATCGAAACAGTTGTAGATGGCAAAGCAAACTTCGAATTATTCGGTGGGCTTCCAGGAATGGAATACTTACCAGTGGAAGGATATGAAGTGCCTGAAATGAACGGAGACTACGCTGAATTAATTCGTGACCGTATGCAATTCCGTCTAGACTACTTGAAGGCATTTAACGATGCAAATCCAGAACATCAAATTCCACAAGATGCCCTTGAAAGCATCAAGACAATCGAACGCTTTATCGACGTCTTATAATGGAAGGAGTGTTCGGTGATGACTCGAAAAATAGGAATTACAGATACAATCTTACGGGATGCCCATCAATCTTTGATGGCAACCCGTATGCGAATTGAAGATATGCTCCCTGTTTTAGATCAATTAGACGAAGCAGGATTTGCCTCTTTGGAATGTTGGGGTGGAGCAACGTTTGACGCATGTATTCGTTTCTTAGACGAAGACCCATGGGACAGACTGCGCACCTTGAAAAAACATTTAAAGAAAACACCGTTACAAATGTTATTACGCGGACAAAATATTTTAGGATATCGTCACTATGCCGATGATGTTGTCGAAAAATTTGTCGAAAAATCAGCAGAAAACGGGATTGATATTTTCAGAATTTTCGATGCGTTAAATGACGTTCGTAACTTGGAAGCTTCACTAAATGCCGTGAAGAAGACAGGTAAAGAAGCGCAAATGACAATCTGCTATACGATTAGTGATGCGCATACGATTGACTATTACAAAGAACTAGCAGCTAAAATGCAAGAAATGGGTGCCGATTCTATCTGTGTGAAAGACATGGCCGGAATTTTGACGCCAGCTCGTGGTATCGAGCTTGTTCGTGCATTAAAAGAAGTGATTACAGTGCCAATCGTCGTGCATACACACTGCACAAGCGGTATTGCACAACTCACTTATCAAGCAGTCATTGAAGCGGGTGCAGACCGCATCGACACAGCCCTTTCACCACTTAGTGAAGGTACAAGCCAACCACCTACGGAATCATTAGTCATCGCTCTTCGCGAATTAGGCTATGATATTTCGGTTGATTTGGCAAAATTAGAACCTATTGCAGACCACTTCCGAGTAATTAAAGATAAATACATTAAAGATGGAACCTTGAATCCAAAAATGTTAACACCAGATCCACGTGCGCTTTTATATCAAGTACCTGGTGGAATGTTATCAAATATGTATTCCCAATTAACGCAAGCGGGTGCAACAGATAAATACGAAGAAGTATTAAAAGAAGTGCCAAAAGTAAGAGCAGACCTTGGATATCCACCTCTTGTTACTCCAATGAGCCAAATGGTGGGAACACAAGCAACGATGAACGTTCTTACAGGCCAACGCTACAAAGTGGTTTCTAACGAAGTGAAAGCTTACTTACTTGGTTCTTATGGACAATCACCAGTACCAATTCAAGAAAGCTTCAGAAGATCCATCATTGGTGACCAAGAAGTCATCAGCGATCGACCAGCAAACCACTTGCCACCAGAATTCGAAACACTCAAAGCAGAACTTGGAGATTTAGCAAGAAGTGACGAAGATGTCTTAACTTACGCACTCTTCCCTAAAGTCGGTAAAGAATTCTTGCTCAAGAAGAATGGACAATGGCAAAAACCATCTGAAATCGTGAAGATTTTTGCGACTGTAAAGTGAGGAGAGAGTTATGCACTTAAGTTTATTAGAAATCCTATGGATCACAATCGTTTCAATGGGAATTGTGTTTGTGATGTTGACGATTCTAATGTTTCTCATGCAAGGAAGCTCTAAAGTTATCCAAATCCTGGAAGCAAAGAGCCATCCAACAGCTGGAGTTGTAGGAAAACCAGTTGAGGTGAAACCTGAAGCTCCAACAAATGATGGAACACTATTTGAAACGAATAAACTTGCTCGAGTTGCCGCACTGGTCGCTTTAACACAAGCGAGTGCGGATGTTCCGGACAAGCACTTTGAAATTGTATCGATTGAAAAGAAGGTGGACTAAATGAAAAAATACGAAGTAGAAGTGAATGGCGAAACATTTATCGTCTCACTAAAAGAAATTTCAAATGAAGAAGCAGCACAAAAATTAGCAGCAGCTCCAACTCCAGCACCTAGCGCGCCAGTGGAAGAAAAGAAAGCTGCGCCAGCACCTGCTCCAACAGGGGACGGTGAAGTGGTGCCTGCTCCAATGGCAGGGATTGTATTATCGGTCAATAAAAATGTCGGTGATGCAGTGAAAAAAGGAGATGTACTTGTGATTTTAGAAGCCATGAAGATGGAAAATGAAATCCTTGCTCCGGCTGATGGTGTTGTGAAAGCAATTCATGTATCAAGTAATGAATCTGTCGAATCGAACCAACCACTCTTAACGATTTAGGAGGCGATGGTTTATGGAAGTCATTCAACAGTTGATTGAAACGAGTGGGCTCTATAACTTAACAATTCAAAATATCATTATGTTAATTATTGCCTGCGTGTTTCTATATCTAGGGATTAAACGAGGGTATGAACCATACTTAATGGTTCCGATTGCGTTCGGGATGCTCCTTGTTAACTTACCATTAGCAGGGTTGATGGATGCTCCTACTGAAAATGGACCTGGTGGACTCTTGTATTACTTATATCAAGGAACAAACCTTGGGATTTATCCACCGATGATTTTCCTTTGCTTAGGGGCCTCAACAGACTTTGGTCCGCTACTTGCTAATCCAAAAACCATCTTGCTTGGTGGGGCAGCTCAATTCGGTATTTTCGTCGCATTCTTCCTTTCAGTAATGTGGGGGATGACACCGCAAGAAGCTGCTTCAGTAGGGATTATCGGGGGTGCGGATGGACCAACAGCCTTGTTCTTAACGACAAGACTTGCACCGCACTTATTACCAGCAATCGCCCTAGCAGCGTACTCATACATGGCGCTTGTGCCAATTATTCAACCGCCAATTATTCGTGCGCTCACGACGAAGAAAGAACGTCTTGTTAAGATGACAGAAAACCGTAAAGTGAGTGAAACGGAAAAAATTCTTTTCCCAATCATTGTTACAATTTTTGTCAGCTTATTAGTACCAAGTGCAACACCGTTAGTAGGATGCTTAATGCTCGGTAACTTAATTAAAGAAATTAAGGTAGTTCCAAACATTACAAAGGTTCTACAAAATGCGATGATGTACGGGGTAACCATTATTTTAGGGTTAACCGTTGGAGCGAAAGCAACAGGGGAATTATTCTTATCAGTATCGACTCTTAAAATTACTTTATTAGGATTAATCGCGTTTGCTGGAGGAACAGCAGCTGGGGTTCTAATGGGTAAATTGATGTACAAATTATCTGGCGGTAAAATCAATCCAATGATCGGTGCTGCAGGGGTATCTGCCGTACCAATGGCCGCTCGTGTTGTACAAAAAGAAGGACAAAGAGAAGACCCAAGTAACTACTTATTAATGCACGCAATGGGACCAAACGTGGCCGGAGTTATCGGTAGTGCGATTGCTGCAGGGGTATTACTCGCATTCTTCTCATAATAGAAGCACTCCTTTCAAACAAAAATCAGAAGAAGAGAAATCTTCTTCTGATTTTTTTGCGTAGTTAGGGGTGAGGTGAGTGGGATGGAAGGAGCGGTTGGACGTATTCAAGCGGTCTATCAATCGATGCTAAAAGAGCATGAAGTTTCTACGAATGCTGTGCTAGATGTTGGAATTACCACTAAAAATGGAAAGAAGGAGTGCCAGTTTTGTGGGAATACAGATCCGTTGGAATTTGCTAAGGGGCCTTGTCTGAATTGCGCGGGCGGTGAATGTTGGTACTGCTTGAAGTGTATTGGAATGGGAAAGGTGAAGGCTTGTAGTATGGTGATTGCGACTCCTGAAGAAGAGCAACCTTTTCCAAAAAGAGAAGAGGAATTAGCACACTATAAACATACTCTGAGTGCAAAACAGGAACAGCTATCTTTGGAGTGCTTAAAAGTCGTAAAGCAAACAGGATTCCGTGAGCACCTACTTTGGGCTGTGACAGGTTCTGGGAAAACGGAGATGATTTTTGCGAGCATCGAATGGATGTTACAACAAGGAAAACGAGTCGCCATTGCCGCACCAAGAATTGATGTATGTGTGGAACTAGCACCGCGCTTGAAGGAAGCTTTCCCGACAGTCGAGCAAAACGTCCTTCACTCGCAGTCGGAGGAAGGGTACAAGAGAGTGCCACTGACGATTGCGACGACGCACCAGATGCTAAGATTTTACCACGCATTTGATTTGGTCGTGATTGATGAGACAGATTCATTCCCATACCGGGATAATGAGTTACTGATTCGAGCAGTTCATCGTGCGGTGAAAGAGAACGGCTGTTTGCTGTATTTAACAGCGACCCCGTCCCAGACACTAGAGAGAAGAATCAAACGAAAAGAGCTGTCGGTATCCTTGCTACCGGAACGGTATCATAAGAAGCCACTAATAGTACCGACGATGAGTTTTATCGGAGATTTAGACAAAAAATTGAAAAAGAAAAAAGTGCCAAAACCTGTGTGTCAGTTTATAGAGGAACATGTTAAAGTAGGGAAACGATTTTTGCTGTTTGTACCGAGAATTACACTTCTTAATCCGATAGAAGTAGCACTTAGACGACAGTTTCCAAATGCAAAATTCGAGACGGTTAGTTCTAAAGAATCGTATCGGCAGGAACGGATTGCTCAAATGAGAGCAGGAGAGCTCGAGTTTCTTTTGACGACAACGATTCTAGAACGCGGAGTCACTTTTCCAGGAGTCGATGTTTGTGTCGTCAATGCGCATGAAGAGGAATTTTCAAGAGAAGTACTCGTGCAAATCGCAGGACGCGTTGGACGGACAGTAGAATGTCCAACAGGAGAAGTTGTGTATTTTCATAATGGCAAAACAAAAGCGATGGTCCAGGCGGTCAGGGAAATTGAAAACTTAAATCAACAAGCGCTTCGAGGGAGGGAACACGAATGAAATGTTTATGGTGCGGTGAAGAAGTCGAACGAGCCCAACCAATACTCTCGTTTTTACTAGGAGCAAATAGAAAGTGCATTTGCGTCAATTGTGAGCATCCGTTTATAGAATTAAAACAGCATCCAACGTGCCTAGAGTGCGGGAGGCTGATGACAAAAGTGGAAGTTTGCCCGGATTGTCAAAAATGGCATCAAGTAAAAGAAGCGGTACTCCTAAAGAATACTGCCTTATATGCTTATGACGAGGCAGGTCGAAAGTTTATGGAGTTATTCAAATTTGTGGGAGATACAAGAGTGATGACGTTGGTCATAAAAGAGTTAAGGAAAGAGTTGCTCAAATATCAAAAGAGGGGCTTTGTTCTTTGTCCATTACCTTCGTCCCAAGCGAGTCTAAGAAAAAGAGAATTCGAGACGATTCCAACTTTACTGGAACAGTGCCATGTACCAGCTGTTTCGCTTTTAGAACATATTGGCAGCGGAAAGAAGCAATCCGAGAAGACAAGGCAGGAGCGTCTGCAACTAAAGCAACCTTTTAAAGTGAAAGAGAATGTAGGGGTTCCAAAGAAAGTCTTATTGGTGGATGATGTTTATACAACCGGCGCAACAATCCACCTTGCCGCAAAAGCATTAACGGAAATGGGTGTTGAAGAAGTGGAATCTCTGACGTTATTTAGATAAAAAGTGTATCATAAATGATACGTATCATTTATGATACAAAAGCAATCGACAAAATAGCCCAAGCAG
>NZ_JAPWBR010000019.1:0-40392 GCF_041433555.1 Granulicatella sp. 20925_1_45
TTCAGTTGCACTTAATGCTACATTATATTCATTAATCCCCGCAGCACCCCAAATTCCTTCGTTATTGATGGCATTTGGCATGGCCGTATAGCGAACAGGATTGTCTGGTAAGTCTGTTTCAAAGCCTGAAATGACTGCTTTATAGTGACGTGGTTGGTCTTCTGGACGTACGACAATGAATTTCTTTGGAGTAAATTCTCCATTACATGAATCTTCTGTACGCGCTACTAGCGTTGACCCATCGTAGCTGGCCTTCTTCCCAACAAGAATAGTTGTACATGAATCATGTTCTTGGTCAAATCTCATAAAAATTACCTCCATTAACTTTATTTCTACATCTAAATTATAGTCCTATTCGCGCTATTTCTCAAAGGTCTCAGCGCTATTTTTTTCTCTGAAATTTCTTCCTAAGGATAGGTAAAAAAAAAAGAACCTAGCGCAAACTAGATTCTTCTGGTTCTCCTATTATTGTTTTAGTTTTCGATAAACTCTTTCTGCGATGGTAATCATAACGGCAATGAGCCATAAAATGAGCACTGTTGTGAGCGCATATTGAATATTATAGTAGAGTGCAGCAATACAAAGAATCACCCCTACAGCCACTACATAACGAAAATTAAAGGGCGCTACACGGTGAATATACCAAAAAACGAAATCTTCACCAGGATTCTTTGTCACTTTATAATCTTCTATTAACGCTCTAAACTTCGCCTTAAACTTCTCAACCATCTGAAACACTCCTTATTTTTTATCTGGAATTACCCAAAATAGATAGTAAGTAATAAACACTGTCAGCGCGCCAAGTCCAATTTTCACCGCTAAAATCGGGGCTAAGTAAATGGAAATGGCCATTAAAATATAGATATAAACAATAATTTTCTTTTTACGACTGCGCGCAATCGACTTCGTTTCACGGTAATCTGCGACATATAGTTGATACAGTTTTGTCTGTTGAAACCACTCTTCAAAACGAGTAGAACTCTTTGAAAAACATACCACTGTCAGCAGTAGAAACGGTGTCGTCGGAAGTACTGGGAGCACAATTCCAATTAACCCCAGCGCTAGCGAAATCCACGCGATAATAAAATACACCACTCTCATTCTTTTTCCTATTCCTCCTCGGCTAATTGCGCCACTCTTCGATCAATAAAATACTCTAATACTTTTGTAAGAATAAAGAGTATACTCACAAAATAGAAGAAATAGACAAAATAACTGATGGAGACATTAATGGCTAGAAGGAAGGTCGCTACAAGCACAATCACCCAAAACAGCTTCAGGGCGAAGACCCATCTTTGCTTCTTCATCCATTGCTTATCGGTTAATGTATGGTCACCCTTATCAAGCGCGATAATCGTATCAATAAACTTGGTAAAACGTTCTTTCAAGCACAGTCTCCTCTCTTTTAGTAAGCATAGTGTAGCACAACCCTAACCGCTAGTAAATTTATTTTAATCGATTTTTAATCAATAAAAAACGCCTCTTTTGAAATCCTGCAATTCCAAAAGAAGCGTAGTTATTTGATTGAATTATTGTTCATTTCTTAACTTCGTAATGAAGTGCTCGATACGATCTAAGGCTGTTTTTAAGTCCTCGATTGAGTAAGCGTAAGAGATACGTAGGAAGCCTTCCCCAGAGTCCCCAAAGGCTGTTCCTGGAACAACGGCTAAGCGTTCTTCCTCTACTAAGCGCATTGCAAATTCTTCAGAAGTTAATCCGAATTGCGAGATGTTTGGGAAGATGTAGAAAGCTCCAAATGGTTCAAAGCAAGGAATGCCTAAGTCTTTGAAACGTTTTACCAAGTAACGGCGACGTTGATTGTAGCTATCGCGCATTTCTGCAATATCTTCCTCCGAATTACGAAGCGCATCCACACCCGCATATTGGCTAAGAGTTGGGGCTGACATAATCGCAAATTGGTGAATTTTATACATTTGTTCCATGATTACTGCTGGAGCCAAGGCATACCCAAGTCTCCATCCCGTCATCGCGAATGCTTTTGAGAAGCCTCCGATTAAAATTGTACGGTCACGCATGCCATCGATTTCGATAACAGATACGTGAGGTTTTCCTGTGTATGTTAATTCTCCATATAATTCGTCAGAAACAACGATAATATCGTGGCGTTTTAACACTTCGCAAACCGCTTCTAAGTCTTCACGTCCCATAACCGCACCAGTTGGGTTATTCGGGAAGTTCATTAGAATCGCTTTTGTCTTCGGTGTAATCACCGCTTCAAGGTCTTCTGGTGTGATACGGAATTGATTTTCTTCTTTTAACGGAAGAATGACAGGAGTCCCATCAGCCATTGTAACTGCTGGAACGTATGACACGTAACCTGGGTCACAAATAATCACTTCATCCCCTGGGTTCAAGAGAACACGCATTGAAATATCAACGGCTTCACTTCCCCCAACAGTGATGACACATTCGTGCATTGGGTCATATTTCACCCCATGACGGCCTTCTGTAAAGACACACACTTCTTCACGAAGCTCTTTTAACCCTGCATTAGCTGTATAGAATGTACGGCCTTCTTGCAACGCTTTAATCGCTTCTTGACGAATATGCCAAGGCGTATCAAAATCAGGCTCTCCAACCCCTAGGGAAACAATATCCTTGTATTCACTCGCCATATCAAAGAAACGACGAATCCCTGAAGGTTTCAAATCCTTAATTTTATTGTTTAACATATTTTCTAAATTCATGGAGTAACCACCTGACGTTTATCATCTGCTTTACCGACAAACATTGTGCCGTGATCTTTGTATTGTTTTAATACAACATGTGTTTTAGTAGATTGTACTTCTTCAATCACTGAAAGACGTGAAGATACGAAGTTCGCGATTTCACGCATTGGTGCTTTTTTCAATTGCACCATGAAATCATATCCACCTGACATTAAGTAGACAGCTTCCACTTCTGGGAAATGATAGATTTTTTCCGCAATACGGTCGAACCCTTTTCCTTTTTGAGGATTTACTTTTAATTCGATAATCGCTGAAACATTCACGTTATCAGTTTTTTCCCAGTTGATTAATGTATGGTAGCCACAAATAATTTTGGCTTCTTCCATCTCTTTAATACGACGTTTCACTTCATCCACGTCAATTTCTAATAAAGAGGCAATTTCTTCTGGTGTTAAACGACTATTCTTCTCGATTAATTTTAAGATTTGCTCGTTCACTTCTTTGAACATAGGCTTTCCTCCTTTAGTCGCGTCCGCAACTTTATGTACTTATCTATTGTACCCTTTTTTCGCTAGAATTCCTAAGAATTTATTGCGACTTTATGAAATTTATAAATATTATCAAAAAAACTCTCTTCCATGATAGAAGAGAGCTTTATTTCATTACTCTGCTGTTTGTTCAAAGTGAGCGACTAAGTCGTTGATGACTCCACTTGATACAATCGTATCGATTTGTTTCATCGCATGGTACACGCTATCTGATTTTGAAGAACCGTGTGATTTCACTACTGCTCCTTTAAGACCAAAGAGTACCGCACCCCCAAATTGTGAGTAGTCCAATGTGTTCTTTAATCCGTAGAAGGTGTTTTTCAATAAGAGCGCTCCAAGTTTTCCTTGGATGCCTTGTCCTTTGATGCCTTCTTTTAGAAGTCCCATCATCGCAAGCGCTGTTCCTTCGATTGTTTTCAATACGGCGTTTCCTGTGAATCCGTCTGTCACAACCACATCCGCAGCACCTGTTAAGATGTCACGAGCTTCCACGTTTCCTACGAAGTTTAAGCTATCGTCTTCTTTCAAGAGTCCGTATACTTCTTTTGCGAGTTCGTTCCCTTTTCCTTCTTCAGCTCCATTATTTAATAAACCGACTGTTGGGTTTTCGTAGCCAAGAACGTATTTTGAATAGTAGCTACCAAGAATACCGAATTGGTGAACATTCTTTGGTTTACATTCCGCGTTCGCACCAACGTCCATCATAATAAATTGACGGTTTTCTTTTCCAAGAACAGGCAACACTGGCATTAATCCTGGACGGTCGATTCCTTTAATACGGCCAACCACTAATAAACCAGCCGTTAGAAGAGCCCCTGTATTTCCGCAAGAGAAGAGCGCATCGGCTTCCCCTTCTTTCACAGCTTTAGCGGCAACGACCATTGAAGCGTCTTTCTTTGAGCGAATCGCTTTAACCGGTTCGTCATCAGAGTTGATTTTTTCTGAACAGTGAATCACGCGAATATTTGGAAGTGATTCCTCCAAGCATGCATTCACTTTTGCTTCGTCTCCGTATAATTGAAACTCGACAGTTGGCATTTCCTTTGCTGCAAGGACGACCCCTTGGACGATTTCTTTAGGAGCGTTATCTCCACCCATTGCGTCAATTGCAATTCTTACCATTGTTGTTCCTCCTCTTCTAGCCACGTAGCCGTGAAGTTATCCATTGATTTCTTTTGTTGTTTGTTCGATAAATGCCTTCATGCGTTTTGTCTCGGCTTTTTCTCCTGCTGGATCTTCCGAGGCATAAAGGATGGCATCTTTACGTGCTTGTTCTAGTATATCATAATCTCGTATTAAATCGGCAATCTTAAAGTCTGGAATACCGGATTGTTTTACCCCAAATACATCCCCAGAACCGCGAAGCTCCAAGTCTTTTTGACTGAGATAAAATCCATCCGTCGACTCACACATAATGCGCATGCGCTCTTTCCCGTTTTCGGTCTTTGGACTCGCCACTAAAATACAGCTTGAGGCATGTTGTCCACGTCCGACACGTCCACGCAATTGGTGGAGTTGGGCTAACCCGAATCGATCCGCATCCAAGATGACCATCACTGTGGCATTCGGCACGTCCACCCCAACTTCGATGACCGTTGTGGAAACGAGCACTTGTAGTTTATTGGCTTTAAAGTCCGCCATCACCGCTTCTTTTTCTTCCGCTGGCATTTTCCCATGTAGGAGACCCACTTTCACGCGGTCTGAGAAATGCGCTGAAATCATGCGGTAAATCTCTTCGGCATTTTGCACATCGAGATGTTCCGACTCTTCAATCAGTGGCGAAATCATATACGCTTGTCGCCCTTCTTGAATTTGACGTTCTACAAAATTGAAAATCTGTTCCATTTCCTGCTCGCGAACCCAAGACGTCTTGATGGGTTGGCGCCCACGAGGAATCTCACTCAAGATAGAAGTATCCATTTCCCCGAAAGCCGTAATCGCCAGCGTACGAGGAATTGGCGTCGCGGTCATTTGAAGCACGTTCACGCCCGCTCCTTTTCCAGAGAGTGCCTGACGTTGTTGCACCCCGAAACGATGTTGCTCGTCGATAACGACAAAGGCCAAGTCTTTAAAGTTCACATCTTGTTGGAATAAGGCATGCGTCCCGATAATCAGGTTTGCCTCCCCGCTCTCGATTTGCGCGAGTAACTCTTTTCGCTTCTTCTGCGAACGATTCATACTTCCGGTTAACAACACGGCCTTCAACGGTGTTCCTTGAATCAATTTTTCAATCGTCAGCATATGTTGTTCCGCCAAGATTTCTGTAGGAACCATGAGCGCTGCTTGCTTGCCGGTTAGAGCCGTTGCGACCATGGCAATCGTCGCCACAATCGTCTTCCCGCTCCCTACATCCCCTTGCAAGAGACGATTCATCTCATAAGGCGCACGCAAGTCAAAGCAAATCTCATTCACAACTTTCTTTTGCCCATCTGTCAGTTCAAACGGCAATGTCTGAATAAACGACTTCAACTGAGCATTATCATACAGCACCGCTTGCCCTTTTGTTTGCTGATGACGTTTCTGACGCATCCATTGCAAGCGCAGTTGATATAAGAAGAGCTCCTGGTAGACGAGCTGATATTGCGCACTCTGTCTTTCCAGTTCATCTTTTGGAAAATGCATTGCCCGTACAGCGTCTCTATGCCCCATCAAGTGGTGCGACGCCGTCAACTCTTCTGGCAATACTTCTGGAATTTTATCTTCAAAACGATCCATCGCCGTATGAACGAGTTTAAGAATCGTCGCCTGCTTCAACGATTTATTCGTGCGATAAACCGCCTCGACTTGGTCGCCTTCTTCGTCCTCCAAGTTTCGGTTCGATAAGATTTTCATCCCCATCAAGGTCGAACGCTTTGCATCCCATTTTCCGTAGATAGCAATCTCTTCGCCCTGAACCACTTTATCTTTTAAATACGGCTGATTAAAGAACGCAACTTGGATGACTTGCTGGTCAATCGCCATGCGAAACGACAAACGGTTCTTCTTGAAGCCGTAGTAGCTAACAACCGGTTGCGTCGCCACAAGCCCTTTTAGCGTGACTTTCTCTTGGTCCATGATACTTTGCACATCACGAATCTGAATATCTTCATAACGAAACGGAAAATGCGTTAACAAGTCATAGACTGTCTCGATGCCAAGCTCAGCTAATGGCTCTAATCGTTTTGGTCCAACGCCTGGCAAGACTTGCACACTTTGAAAGACTTCATTCATCCAATCACATCCTTTCTACTTTAATAAGTGTAATTCAATTTCTCGTAAATCGTCAAGAGGAAGGAAAGTTCCAACAGTCGTGAAGATTCTCTTTAGGATTTATTCATCGGTATCACAAATCCGGCACCTCCCTGAGTCTTCGTCTCAGGGTTACCAAGCTTCAAAGCGAGGCTAAGGAATAAATTCCTAATCCTCGCTAATTCACATTGGTTGCTTACTCGGTACTGTGATTCCGATGAAATCCTAAAGAATCTTCACTCCTTCAACTTTCCTTCCTCCCTCCTCAACTCTTACAGTGCCAGAAGTTTTTGTCTGCATTCCACAAAGTGCAGTCTTCCCTCGTTGAACCTTTCCGCACTAAAAAAACTAGGGAGCACCCACTCAGTGCGCTATTTTCCCTTCCGAGGCGAGTGAAGACTCAGAAGCAAGCGAAATTTAGAAAGCACTCTCTGTAGAAGCGCAACCCCTGATGTGAGCACCAAAACCAACCAGTTACACTTACTTATTGTTGAATAGAAATCCTTGAGGATTACGGAGAATACTGCGAATTCGAGTTCACACTAAGCGCAATTCTCCTGGTGTAGTGTCCCGGCCACCATATACATTTACTTATGTAAAAAAAAGAGTACAAAAATATCCTTACCGGATTCTATAGTCATCATCATAGCGACTAGTATTCGATGCGAATTACAGATGCTTAGAAATTTATTTCTTAGCATCTGTTTGAGGCTCGAAAGGGACAAGACCAAGGCTTGTCCCGTTACAGCTTTAATGATGACTATAGAGAATATCCGGAAGGATATTAGTACTCTTTTTTACTGTCTTTTTCTCTTTATTATTCTACAGATAATAAGTAAGTGTATACTGGTTGGTTTCCTTCATGGACTTCAACCTCTACATCAGGGTATTTCGCTTCTACAGCTTCAGTGATTTCTTCCACTTCGCTTGCGTCTGCGTCTTCACCATAGATGATTGTTAGGATCTCCGAATCGTCGTCGATCATCTTATCGATTGTCGCAAGAGTTGCTTCCTTACGGTCCGCAATACTTACTAAAATCTTGCCATCTACAATACCCATGAAGTCGTCTTTCTTAATTTCAACGCCATCAATGTTAGTATCGCGAACAGCGTTAGTAATTTGACCACTTGATACAAGCGCCATTTGTTCACTCATCGCAGCTTGGTTATCTTCTAAGCTTGCTTCTGGGTTGAAGGCTAATAATGAAGCTAACCCTTCTGAGATTGTACGAGTTGCAACGACGGCAACTGCAGCATCTTCTGATACTTCAGCCGCTTGGTTTGCAGCCATTTGAATGTTTTTATTGTTTGGTAACACGATAACTTTTTCAGCATGTGCTTCTTTTACAGCTTGAAGAATATCTTCTGTACTTGGGTTCATTGTTTGACCACCGTTGATGATTGTCGTTACACCCATGCTCTTGAATAATTCTTGAATTCCTTCACCTGCAGCAACTGCTACGATTCCGTATTCCGCTTTTTGTTTTTGCGCTGCTTCTTTAACTTTTGCAGTGTAGTCAGTTTTTAACACTTCTTCGTGTTGCAAGCGCATGTTGTCCACTTTCACTTTCATTAATGAACCGAAGCGTTGTCCGTAGTTCATGACTTCACCTGGACGTTCTGTATGCACGTGTACTTTGATGATTTCATCGTCAGCTACTACAAGTAAAGAATCTCCAAGTTCGTTTAAATAGTTACGGAAAGTATCGTAGTCGAACGTATCTACGACTGTTTCGCCTTCACCGATTTTCACCATGATTTCAGTACAGTAACCGAATTTGATGTCGCCTGTTGATACGTGTTCGTAGTCAACGCCTGCTTCGTGGTGAGCCACTGAAGTTAAATCGATTTTATTGCTTTGTAATGATTGAACAGGAACTGCTTCCCCTGTTAATGCTTCGAAGAATCCGTTGTAAATGAAAACAAGACCTTGACCACCTGAGTCCACTACGCCAACTTCTTTTAATACTGGTAATAAATCTGGAGTTTTCGCTAATGCTTTTTCAGCACCACGTAAAACAGATCCCATTACTTCGATGATGTCGTTTGAAGTTTCTAGTTTGCGAACACCACGTTTTGCTGATTCACGAGCAACAGTAAGGATTGTACCTTCTACAGGTTTCATAACCGCTTTATAAGCAGTTTCCACACCGTTCGTAAATGCTTGCGCTAATTCTTCACCAGTGATTTCTTCTTTACCGACAACGGCTTTAGAGAAACCACGGAATAATTGAGATAAGATAACCCCTGAGTTCCCACGAGCACCCATTAATAATCCTTTTGCTAAATCTTGTGCTAAATCACCTACAGTTGTTGCTGTAGAGTTCGCAACACGTTCCGCACCAGATTTGAATGAGAGCATCATGTTTGTCCCTGTGTCTCCATCTGGTACTGGGAATACGTTTAATGAGTTTACGAATTCTGCATTTTCAGATAAACGCATTTCACCGATTTCCACCATCGCGCGGAAATCTTGAGCCGTAATAGTTTTCATAGTTGCCATATTATTCTTACTTCCTCCTGACTAGAATCAACAAGCATTACGCTTCGATGATTTTAACTCCTTGAACATAGACATTCACTGTTTTTGCAGCAAATCCTAACATTGTTTCTAAGTTATATTTCACTTGTTCTTGAACGTTTCTACAAATCGCAGAAATCTTAGTACCATAACCTACAATAATGTAAACATCCACTGCAACGCCTTCCTCTTCTTGACGAATCACAACACCACGAGTGAAGTTTTCTTTCTTCAAGATTTCATTAAAGTTGTCGCGGATTTGATTGCGGCTAGCCATACCAACAACACCATAGTTGTCTGTAGCGGCACCACCTACAACCGTTGCAATCACTTCATTGCTAAGTTCAATTTGTCCATTTTCTGTTTGAATTTTTACTGTCATACAAATACCTCCCTTAAATGTATAAAGGTGTCTGTCTAATTTTTAGACAGATTGACACATTATTTCTATACTATAATATCATATTCCAAGCGGTTTACCTAGCCTTTTACCAATTTTTAACCCTCTTAGAAAACTGACTAACCAGTACGCTTGCAATCTATGGTCAACTATGCTAAATTATTTAGGTATATGATTTAGTTCAAAATTATATCAGCTGATAATGAATTAAATAAAGGAGGAGAATAACAATGGCTAAAGTATGTTATTTCACTGGACGTCGTGCTGAAACAGGTAACACTCGTTCTCACGCTATGAACGCTAACCGTCGTACTTGGAAACCAAACTTACAAAAAGTTCGCGTTTTAATCGATGGCAAGCCTAAAAAAGTATGGGTTTCAACTCGTGCATTAAAATCAGGTAAAGTAGAACGTGTTTAATACAGAGCACTATTAAAAAGAGCTTAGGCGATATCCCTAAGCTCTTTTTGTTTTTCTAAAAATAAATAAGCCGAAGGCTTGAAAAGAGAATTGAAACTGCTAAAAGACATTCAAAGATATTTGAAGGAATGCATAGCGGAATTTAGTGTAATGGTACCGGCAGGAGCCTAAAGTCTCCTTGCCTACCAAGCTTCAAACCAAGGATAAGCGACGAGTCGCTAACCCTTGGTAATTCACATTGGTTACTTATTCATTACACTAACCGCTATTTCCTCAAATATCTTTTTCTGTCTCTAGAAGTTTTCGCTCTTTTCAAGCCTCTTATAAACCAAAGAGTTAGGATCCGCCACTCTTTTCAACTCTACTTTACCTGAGATTAATGCCAGGAAACCAAGGGACCATGGGTGGTGCTTCTCACGCTTTTTTGCGTTTTATTTCAAAAAAATGGAGTTTGTGAAAAGCCCATTGTTATACGCTTTGAAGGCTTCTCAATAAAATGAAATCTATTTACATCATTTGTAAATTTTGAAGCCTGTTGGATTTGCAACTTCCGAAAAAGGCTTATCTATAAGAAACATAGAGCACCTCTCTTTGAAAATAACAGCGTACGTAAAAATCCCAAAATTCACTTATAAGTGAATTTTGGAATTTCAAAACTCTTTGTGAAAAATACAAGCTATCTCTTGTTTTAGATATTTTTAAAACAAGTAGTTGGAACGTTCATGACTATCCTAAAAATCTCAGCTTCTTAATTAACTTCCCTTTACACGTTTTATAGTGTTTAAGGTTGTAGTGACTAATTCATCAATAGGCATTGTTTGACTATCTGTTTTTAACCATTCATCAAAAACATTGTAGAGACCACCGATAATAAATCTACTATCATAATTGATTTGTCTTTGCGTACTGTTTGTGATATGCCAAGGTGCCTTTATGCTAGTA
Organism: Granulicatella sp. 20925_1_45; assembly: GCF_041433555.1. Classification (NCBI taxonomy): domain Bacteria; kingdom Bacillati; phylum Bacillota; class Bacilli; order Lactobacillales; family Carnobacteriaceae; genus Granulicatella; species Granulicatella sp. 20925_1_45. The sequence continues at coordinate 10,749 of NZ_JAPWBR010000019.1, forward strand.
TAAACAGCAGGAAGCTTATCATACCACCTTTGTAAAACAAGTGCTTGCAATCTTGCATCTTGCAAAATTTTTAATGGTTCAGTGTACTGGCTCCAGTACTTAAAAAATAAGTTTACAAGATCCTCAAAATCATCCAATTTTTCTGTTTGAAGTTCGATAATATATCTCTGGATTAAGCGGTCGATATAGTTCGTGAGGACTTCCTCTTTTGAATGGTAATAACGATAAAACGTTCGTCTAGCAATCTGAGCATGTTCGCTGAGTTCTGCGATGCTAATGTTTTGCAAAGACTTTCTAGTTGCTAACAAATCAAACAAGGCTTCTTCCAACCATTGTCGCGTTTGATATTCCATGATACTTTTCCTTTCCTGGCACACTTTTGGTCAAACTATGCCAATTTCACTTAACATCTTGTTTTTGAAATCGTATCTCCTTACACTAAAACTATCGCGCGTGATAGATAATTAAAATTTATCGTTAACATTATACAATTGTTAGTTGTTACTAAGGAGGTAAACAATATGAGCATTCTTTTTAACGTTTGGATGCTACCTATTTTATTTATTTTACACGATTTTGAAGAAATGATTGTTATGCCCTTATGGAAAATACGCCATCATCAAAAGTTAGCAACTTTTAAGATACCGTTCTTTGGTTCTGTTACACAAGGGTCTGCCTTTGCAGTAGGCGTTTTAGAAGAGTTTATCATTTTGCTGTTTATTTCTGGATTTTGCCAATTGACTCACAACAGCCTACTCTACTTATCTTTTGTAGTAGCGTATACATCTCATTTCATAATCCATTATATCATGTGCCTGCAATTTAGAGGCTATGTTCCTGGAGTCGTCACAGTAACACTAGAGCTGCCAATGGTTTTAATGATTATTTTCCACTATTGGCCTTCTGACGTTTCTTTGTTATCAGTCGTTGTCTATCTTTTATTGGCCATGGTAATAGCTTTTTCGAATCTTAAAATCATGCATCTCATCATGCCAAAAATCCAAACACATTTAGAAAAATACGCAAAACAAATTTGAATAGGTGGTTGAACTGTCTTCGCATAACTCAACTTCATAATTAAAGCACCCCAAAACTTAGATTTTTTATGGTTCTATAATTTTTAGGGTTGATGGAAATTTTCCATCAACCCTATTTTAGTGTATACAAAAAGGCCAACATCCATTATATTAAAAGCGCCTAAACCTAAAACAAAAGGATGATGACCATATGAACAATATACTAGAAGCCACGCTACAAATCAAAGATAAAAACATTATCTGGGATAATACAGTTCAAGAGAAGATATTTAAAAAGAGAAAATCTTTATTTTATTCAGCTACATATACGCATAAACCAGAATTTTGTACCGTTTGTGGATGTGTTAGCCAAAATAATAATATCGTCAAAAATGGCACGAAAACTTCTCGTATCACTCTCTGTTCTGTTTCAGGCCTACCGGCCTACTTAAATCTACGCAAGCAGAGATTTCTCTGTAGAGAATGCGGCTCTTCATTTACCGCAGACACTAGTAGAATCGTAGAAAAACACTGTCATATCTCTAAACGCTTAAAAAACGAAATCAAATCAAAAATAAGTGAAACTGTATCTGAAACATATATCGCCAAAGAAACAAATGTTTCAGTTCATACTGTAAGACGTATCATAGATGATACAGCACGATTATTAACGATTAAACCATTACATGATTTACCTGAGCATTTGTGTTTTGATGAATTTAAATCCGTTAAATCTTCCGATAGTAATATGAGTTTCATTATTTGTGATAGCACAACACACAAGCTAGTCGATGTTGTAAGAGATAGAAAATCTTACAGTTTGAAAAAGTATTTTCATCGTTTTGAGCCTAAGACTAGATTAAAGGTAAAAACTATCTCAATCGACATGTACTTACCGTACATTCAATTAATAAAAGAAATGTTTCCTAACGCTAAAATTATCATTGATCCTTTTCACATCGTACAAGCCTTAAATAGAGAATTAAATCGAACTAGGGTACGTGTCATGAATAAGCATCGTTATAAAGATCCAAAATTATATCGAAAGTTAAAACATTATTGGAAGTTAATTTTAAAGAACCCTAATGAACTTCAGAACTATAAATATAATCGTTATAAGCTTTTTGAAAGCTTCATAACAAGTAAAGGAATCGTGGATTATATCTTAGAAAACAATCCATCTCTTAAACATGATTATGAGGTTGTACATTCACTTCGTGAATGTATTCAGGACAGAGATTATATAGAATTCAAGGAAACGATTGAAGCAGCTACACAATTAAACCTATCTCCTGGTTTAAAAAGAGTATTAAAGACTCTTATGACTTACTTGCCATATATTCAAAATACTTGTGAGCATCCAACTAGAACAAATGGCCCTATCGAAGGAATAAACAATAAAATAAAAGTACTCAAAAGGAATGCTTATGGCTTTAGAAACTATTACCATTTTAGGAACAGGATTATTTTAATAACAAAAATGTTTGGCCCAAAACAAAAAGGAATTAAGCAACAATTAGTTGCTTAATCCCTTCCTAAAATTCTTCATCAACACTATTTGACAAAGAGCCTTTTTTATCTAACCTTTGGGGTGCAATTTAATTGTGCGATGTTTGTTTTATCTCCAATGATCTCGAGTTTGGGCGACTAAGATGAGTCCTTTTGTAAAGGAGATGGTCATCTTGTCACTTGTAAATTCATTGCTGACGAGGGCCACTGGATATGCGTAGCTTTTTGAATCGAGCGTGTATTTCACATCAACGAGGGTTACATTTTCCACAGGAGTCATACTAATAAAAGATAAGTACTTCGTAAAGTCCATCTTTTCAATCGTGTATGTGCCTGGCTGGATGAAATTCACGACATTCGTTGCATCCTCAAATACCACGTATGGAATAAGCGGTGCTAAGTCTGGTCGCATCATCGTCCATAAGGTGCTAATCGCGTGGTCCACTCGCCCGCCAAAGGAACCGAGTACATGAATCGGTGTTCCTTCGTAATGCTCCTTCACCCATAATAAAGCTGCCTCAAAATCAGTATCGTCTTTTTCAGAAGGGAGCTGGACAATAGTACCCGCTGCTTCATGAATCAAGTCGCGCTGTTCTTTTGTCACAGAATCAAAGTCCCCAATCGCTACTTCCATGGGAAGATGCTGGTCTAATAACCGAAGCGCGCCACCATCGACGCCGACAAAGCGGAAGTCTTCATAGGCCTTACCGTATCGGTTTTCTAAGAGCTCCTTGATGTTTTCTTTGGTGTTTGGTCCTCCCAAGATAATCACAACTTCCATCTTCGTCCCTCTTATGCCTCTTTAATTGAATCAATCGCAGCTTTAATATCGTCTGCGTAGTATACATATGAACCGGCAACGGCAACGTCTACCCCTGCAGCAGCGCAAAGTTTTGCTGTTTCACCGTTCACTCCGCCATCCACTTCGATTAAGTAGTGGTAGCCTTTTTCTTCGCGCAATGCGACTAATTCGCGTACTTTATCCAATGTTTCTGGAATGAATGATTGACCGCCAAATCCTGGGTTCACTGTCATCACCAATACTAAGTCTACTTCGCTTAAGACTGCTGAAATGGCACTGACTGGTGTTCCTGGGTTAATCACGACACCAGCTTTTACGCCTTCTGCTTTAATCGCTTGAAGCGCACGGTGGATATGTGGCGTTGCTTCCACGTGAACAGAGATGTAGTCTGCTCCTGCTTTTGCGAATTGTGGAATGAAACGTTCTGGGTTTTGTACCATTAAATGGCAGTCTAATACTAAATCAGTCACAGGACGTAATCCTTCAACGATGTTTGGTCCTAATGTTAAGTTTGGAACGAATTGTCCGTCCATGGCATCGATATGGATCCAGTCTGCTCCTAATTTTTCGACTTTCTTAACGTCTTCTCCTAATGTTGCAAAATTTGCACTTAAAATTGATGGTGCTACTTTCATGTTCTGTCTCCTCTATCTACTTTTTTCGTTTATATACTGGTTTTCTTTGGTCCAGTTCTTCATAGAAATTCAAATAGTGGTCGTATCGCTCTTGCCAAATGTCTCCTGACTCCACTCCTGCAATCACGGCGCAGTTTGGTTCATGTTGGTGCGAACACTCTCTGAATTTACATTCATGCTCTACTTGGACAAACTCTGGGAATAAATGCGGTAAGTCCTCTTTTTCAATATCCATAAAATCAACCGTACTGAATCCCGGTGTATCCGCAATCCACACGCCTTCGATTTCATGAAGCGATACATGACGGGTCGTATGACGTCCACGCCCTAACGCATTCGAAATCTCTCCCGTTTCTTGGTTTAATTCAGGAATCATCTCGTTCAGCAAGGTGGATTTACCAACCCCGGACTGCCCTAAGAAGATGACCTTCTCACCACGCAAGCTCTCTAAGAGCGGCGCCTTGTCCTTCATGACTTCCTGTCCAAAATAAACCGGATAGCCGATTTTTTCATAACGCGCCTTAATGTCCACGAGACGTGCCATTCCTGCTTCATCGAGCAAGTCGGTTTTTGTAATCATAATGACCGGATGTACATCCAAGCCTTCCAAGTAGACAAGGAAACGGTCGACAAGATGCGTCGAAAATTCTGGTTCGACAGCCGACATCACGATAATCCCGACATCCACATTGGCGACAGGCGGTCTCACGATGGCATTTTTTCGCGGCAAGATTTTCGTTAGCGTCCCTTCTTGCAAGTTACTACTCTCGAACTCCACCACATCCCCAACAAGTGGCGATTGGCCTCGTTTGCGGAAAACTCCGCGCGCACGAGTTTGATAGATCACTCCATCCGATTCGATATAGTAGAACCCGCTCAACGCTTTAATAATAATTCCTTGAGTCATAAGTACTCCTTCAAAGTAAAGATATCTTTATTATATAGTGTACGCCAACACATGACAAATGACTTGAAGAAAAAAAGCATTACTGAAAGGCACTGACCCCCGTAAATGAGAATTAAATAAAAACACCCCAAAAGTTAGATTTTCTGTCTAACTTTTTGGGGTCAGTACAACCATTTTAGAACCTATTCTTTGATTTTCAATAAGCGTAAACTGTTTAATGTTACAAGTAAAGTTGCTCCCATATCAGCAAATATCGCTATCCAAAGTGTTAACCAACCGGGCATGACCAAAAGTAATGCCACTAATTTAATCGCCAAAGAGAAGGTAATGTTTTGCTTGATGATTGCTAAAGCCTTACGACTTAATTTTATTGTATATGGCAATTTACTCAAATCATCAGACATTAAGGCGATGTCAGCCGTTTCTAAAGCTGTATCAGTTCCAGCACCACCCATTGCTACACCAACGGTAGATGCCGCAAGGGCTGGAGCATCATTCACGCCATCTCCGACCATCCCCACACTTTGATGTTTTTCTCGAAGTTCTTTAATAAAATTAAGCTTATCTTCTGGAAGTAAGTCAGCTTTAATATCCGAAACACCAACTTGTTTTCCGATGGCTGTTGCCGTTCTTTGGTTATCGCCTGTTAGCATCACTGTTTCGATTCCCATATTGTTCAACTTGCCGATAACTTCTTTAGACGATTCCCTCATTTCATCGGCTACGGCAATAAACGAAAGAATTTCTTTTTCTGTTCCTAACACCATCACCGTTTTACCTTGAGTTTGCATATCGGCAATTTTTTCTTTTTTATCGCTTGAAATGCTTCCGTGTAATTCCTCAAAAAGATTTTGACTTCCCACATAATACATTTCATTATTTATTTTGGCTTTAACGCCTTTACCTGTAATGGATTGAAAATCCTCTACTGTTACTTCATTGAATTTTAATCCATTTTCTTCTGCTTTTCGCATAATCGCTGAAGCAAGAGGGTGCTGCGATCCTTTTTCAATGGCTGATGTTATGGTTATTAATTCATTTTCATTTCTACCATATGTCACAATGTCTGTTACAGCTGGAATCCCTTTGGTTAATGTTCCTGTTTTATCAAAGGCTATCGCTTTTAAGTGTCCTGCTGCTTCTAAATGGATACCACCTTTAATTAATACACCATTTTTCGCTGCATTTCCTATTGCTGTAACCACAGCAACTGGAGTTGAGACTACTAAGGCACAAGGACAACCAACCACTAATACAGCTAATCCTTGATAAATCCATTGGCTCCAGTCTCCGCCAAATAATGGTGGAACTACTGCAATTAAAAGAGCTAGTATGACAATAGCTGGTGTATAGTATTTTGCAAATTTCTCGACAAACGCTTGAGAGGGGGCCCGTTCTGCTTGGGCTTCTTCTACCAAGTGAATGATTTTTGAAAGAGTGGTATCTTCAACTCGTTTTGTTACTTTAACCTCAAGTAACCCTTCTTCATTCAAGGTTCCTGCAAATACTTCATCATTTGTGATTTTCGTTACTGGAACGCTTTCACCTGTAATCGCAGCCTGATTTAATGTCGATGTACCTTTAACCACTATTCCATCCATTGCTAACTTTTGCCCGGGCTTAACTATCATGATGTCTCCAACTTGAATATCATCAACATGAATCATCATTTCTTCATTGCCTCGTCGAATTAACGCTTCTTTTGGGGCAATATCCATTAAAGATTCAATAGATTGACGTGCTTTATCCATTGAATAACGCTCTAATGCTTCACTAATCGCAAATAGGATAACAACGGTTGCCCCTTCACCCCATTCACCAATAATTGCAGCTCCTATAATGGCAATAGTCATAAGCGTATTCATATCGAAATTTAATCTGCTTAAATTTTTGAGACCTTTAATAAATAACGAATATCCACCGATTAAAATGGACGCTGCATAACCAATTGTCGGTAGAACATGCTCTTCACCATACTGCTCTCCTAAGAACCAGCTAACTACAAGTAAAAGAGCTGATATATATACCTTAATGTTTTCTTTCTGCTTCCAAAAAGGTTCTCCTTCTACCCTTTGTTCTTTTTCATCTCGAATTTTTAAATTTTCAAATGCTCCTGCTTTTTCTAATTCTTCAATGGTTGTCGTCCCTTTAACATAAACTTTAGATGCTCCGAAATTTACTTTCGCATCCTGAACACCGGGAAGTTCTTTAACATTATTTTCAAAAATGGCTGCACAGTTAGTACAAGTAAATCCTTGAACACGATAGGCTTTCATTTCTTCTTCGAACTGTTTTGCTTTCCCACTAGACATTGATCTTCACCTCTTTCTTAAGTGCCAATGCAATCATCATAATTTGTCTGATATGCTCATCATCTAATGAATAAAATGCAAGTTTTCCCTCTTTTCGAAACTTAACAATCCCTTGCTTATGCAGCGTTCGTAGGTGATGAGAGGCATTTGCAACCGTAACACCTATAATATTTGCAATATCACACACACACAGTTCGTCATCTTGACACAATGCATAGGTAATTTTTACTCTATTTTTATCTGCAATAGCTTTTAATATTTGGGCAACACTAGAAATATCTACTGTCTGTAAATTATCTTGTATTCGATTGACCTTTTCTTCGTCATAACAATAAATTTCACAAGTATCTTTTTTAATCATATTCTTACCTCAATATCATTCAAGTATTCGTTTGAACATAGTATGACCCTTTTCATTAATTAAGTCAAGTGTTTTTTGGCACTGACCCCCGTAAATGAGAACTAAATAAAAACACCTCCAAGTTGGATTTGACACAATATAATCAAATGCACATGGAGGTGTCTTTTTATTAAATTCTCACTTTTTGGGGTCAGTCCCGGAAAGCCAGCAATGCTTTTTTCTTCAATATTTATTTGTGCTCCCACAGACGGATGATGTGGCCGTCCACTTCGCGTTCGCCACGATAGTTGTAGTCACGCTCAAACGCCGTGCTGTTTTCTGGAAGGAAAGTTGGTTGATCACCGTACGTAAAGTTATACACTTCTTTTCCGTTTTCAACAGAATGGCTCATACTTGCATCTACCTTATAAGGATCCGAAGAGGTATTGCCTTGAACGTTCGAATCAATGATTTTTACTTTTCCATCTAATTCCACACCGGCATGCGTAATCGCTTCAGCCGTATACACCGGGTTCACGAAGACATTGTTTTGAACCGTAATGCCTTTAATAGGTCCAAATGTTTCTTCAAAGTCAATGTTACTACGAGGTTTTGGATGATCCCAATAGAAATCATTCGTCGTTCCTGAATTTACAATCATGTTATCCTTGATTAAAATCTCGTTATTGTCTTTGAAGCCAAGGCCTTCTCCATCTTTCGCAAAGACCGTTGATACACGAATTCCAGCGCCACCACGGCTATCTTTAATCAAGTTATTCGTTACTTTATGATTTTTCCCGCCGAAGATACCAACACCACCAGCTCTCCAACCAAGTTCAATCGTGTTATGTTCAAACGAATTATTCTCCGCATATACATTCGTGTGGATACTACTTGAGAATGTCGCTAGCGAGTCATCCCCATTGTTACGGATATTCGAGTTACGCACTACAGAATTACGAGTTCCTTGCGTGAAGTTCACCCCGTCCGCTAAGTTATTGCGGATACGGCTATTTTCAATCACCAAATGATCCGTGTATCTCATACCTATTGAGGCATAGTCGCCAATCCAAGCTCCACATTCAAAGTGTTCAATCCACATATGGTCGATTCTTGAATCCTTACCAAAGCTTCCCGCAAAAGCTTTGTATTGAGCCTTATCATCTAAATGGTCATAACGTGACGTTAAGGCTGATGTCATCGCAAAGTTGCTAAACGTCAATCGGTTAGAATCGTGGCCAATCTCGAATCCGCCTTGTCCTTTTGCATTCGTTGTGAAATTCAATTTCGAATACCACATTCCTGCTCCTGTAACCGTTAAGCCGTCAGCAGTAAAATCAATCTTTTTGTTAATTTTGAACTCCCCCACTGGAATATAGAGAGTTTTCTTTTGTTCAATCGCTGCTTTTAGCGCTTTTTCAAACGCAACTGTACTATCTTGCCCATCTTTGGCACCATACGCTGAATCTGTGATTGAAATACTATTTTCTGGTTGAGGAATAGGTGCAGGTACATTTTCTAATTCCACAAAATCCAGCGCCAATTCAACGCCATTATTTTCAATCGTCACTGTGTCTCCAGGATTCACGTGGACCCCGAAGAATCCATGCACTTCGTCAAAACTAAAGCGAGCATGACTATGACCCGTCGCCTTTGTATCGTAGACATTACTTCCATCCACATATTGATAGGCAGAGCTCGAATCCAAGTGGAAAGTGCGCATTAGATTGCCATTCACATAAACCTTAACTTCCCCTTTGTCTCCATCTTTAATGGAATAACGCATCGTTAACCCATCTGCGCCTTCCTTCGCCGTGAACGTCACACTTCCTTTATTATTCACCTTAACATATGAATTATCGGAAGCTTCATACGCCAATGTATCAAATGTACGGTTATTGACGATTTCCGCATCCTTCAACTGACCGTCCACCGCTTCATAGCGAAGATAGTTTTGATTCGCTCCATATTGATTTTCGTAGTAAATCTCATCCGCGTTTACCACATTTGTAGGCGCGAGCGTCGCAGCACTAAGCCCAACGAGCGCAGCCGCCAGTAAGAATTTCTTTTTTCCGTTTGAAATCATCATGATTTTCATCTCCATTCGATTCATTCTTCACTCTTCTATTTTAAAAATGGACTTTGAAGCTCGAATTGCTTTTTATGGAAAATTCCAAACCCCTTTTTAGAAATCCTTTCATGCCTTAAATATTTTTTCAAATGTATGAACCCGTTTCTTTCCATAAAAATTCTAATTCCACATAATCTAGAAGGAAATCTATATAGTTTCGAATTTTCCAATGGTTATTCCTAAAAACGCATTCTTTTGAATAAATAGAAAAAAAGAGTATAGCTCACCACTATCGATGATTTATACTCTCTTGTTTACGGACTCATATTCACTACTTTTGATTTCTAATCAATTCACTGAATTTTTCAGAAGTTCCTCCGCCCTCGTGAACTAATTTACCACTATTTAAGTCTTTATTGATTAAAAAATGAACGTATAACTGTTCATCATTATTAATGTACACTTTAAAGATTATTCCTCCCATTGGACTATGTTCAATAGAATCAACATCGATTTGATAGGATTGAATGACATCTCCACTCTCTAAAGCACTTGCATGTCTTAGCTTTAAATTATGTTCAATAATATTTTTCACTTCTTCACTTTTGACCGTGTGGATCATTTCATAATACTGAACTTGTTGCATGATTTTTATTCCACCTATAACCAAACCTATAAGAATTAATACAGCAACTATTCCCTTTATTATTTTTCTTGTTATGTTCATTAGACTCCCACTTTCTACCCAGAAGTTTTTTATAGTATATCACGACTTGTGTCACGTACTCTACCTCCAAAAATTTACCCCACATTCCAAAGCACTCGTCGCGTATTTAACTGAGAAGGATTTAAGCCCTTCTCCAAAAGCACTTGTCACGTACTAACTGAGAAAGATTTACGCAATAATCTGTTCCTTTGAAGAGAAACGGATAAACCTTGGATTTTATAGTAGTGATAGTAGGGAATAAGAATCGAAATGAAATAGAGCCCCACAGCGGATGTTCCGCCATGGGGCTCTTTGAATTCGATAGGTGAGAGACTACAGGCTCGAGCCGGTCTCCTACAATCACTACTATAAACAAATCCAAGGATTTAGAAGTTTCTCTTCAAACCTTCAGTTTGTATTATTATTTGCGTAAACGTTCGATGTCTCGCGCGATTTCAACCTCTTCGTTAGTTGGGATGTTTAATACAGTAACTTTCGCACCTTCAGAAGAAATGATAGCTTCTGAACGAGTATCGTTACGCTCAGGATCGATATCGCAACCGAACCAAGTTAAACCGTCGATGATACGAGCACGAATTGTCTTAGAGTTTTCACCGATACCAGCAGTGAAGACGATAGCGTCCACACCGTTCATAACAGCAACATATTGTCCAATGTATTTTTGAACGCGGTCAACGAAGATTTCTACTGCAACTTTAGCATCTTCGTTTGTTGCACTTGCAGCTTCAACGTCACGCATGTCGCTTGATACACCTGAAAGGCCTAATAAACCTGATTTTTTATTTAAGATGTCAACCATTTCGTTAACGTCTGTAATGTTTAATTTGTTCATTAAGAATGCTACTAATGAAGCATCGATATCACCAGAACGAGTACCCATTGTAACCCCTGCTAATGGAGTGAATCCCATAGAAGTATCTACTGATTTACCGCCATCAACTGCAGTGATTGAAGCACCGTTACCTAAGTGGCAAGTGATGATTTTTAATTCTTCGATTGGTTTACCTAACATTTCAGCAGCGCGGCGTGAAACGTAGCGGTGGCTTGTTCCGTGAGCTCCGTATTTACGAGCTTTGAAGTTTTTGTAGTATTCCATTGGAATGCTATATAAGTAAGCTTTCTTAGGCATTGTTGTATGGAATGAAGTATCGAATACAGCAACACTTGTAATGTCTGGTAAGATGTGTTTGAATGCGCGCATTCCTACCGCTTCAGCTTTGTTGTGTAATGGTGCAAATTCTGCTAAGTCTTCAACTTGTTGGATAACAGTGTCATCAACTAAAGCTGAATCTTTGAATAATTCTCCACCAGCAACGACACGGTGACCAACACCAGTGATTTCGTCGAATGAAGAAATAATGTTTAGAGCTACTAATTGTTCTAATAATTTTTCTACCGCAACTTCGTGGGTTGGAATATCTTCTACCACTTCAAATTTTTGGTCGTCTCCATAGCTGATTGAGAAGATTGAATCACCTAATCCAATACGTTCTACTAAACCTTTAGCCACTACTTCTTCTTGTGGCATATTAAATAATTGGAACTTCAAGCTTGAACTTCCTGCATTAATCGCGATTGATTTTGACATGCACATTCTCCTTTAATTTCAAATTAAGCCCATTAGTGGGTCTAACAGATTTATTATAACATTTCTTGTACCCATTTTTCGAATGTTAGAGTGAATTTTCTGAATTTTTCTCTGTTCTTAAATTCTGGGATATCTCCAAGGAGCACTTGACTCACTTGTTTTGCGCCTTTTCCACGTTTTTGAACGATTAAAAGCGACTTGCTAAATTGCACATCTTTGAAGAGATTGCGTGGAAATGCCAACATGGCTTGCACGTATGTTTCTTTTTGTAAATAAGAAAGTAACTTCTCTCCTTCAGGTGTATCAAAAAGATTTGTTGGAACGATAAAGAATCCAACTCCTGCCTCTTTCAAGTAACGCACTTGTTGCTCAATGAGTAAGTGATGCGCGAATGAATGTCCTTCGTCGTTTTTCGTTTCAAAACGAGCGGCATTCGTATCTACTGGATAGTAACCAACTGGTAAATCACTCACCACGAAGTCTTGCGGATCCACAAGTGAATCTTGCAAGCCATCTTGTAAGGAAGTCTTTACATCCAACTGTTCTAACGCGAAAGCTTGTAAGGCTAAGTGAACGAGCACTTCGTCATTATCGATGGCTGTTGCACTCGCAGTTTTACCAGCAGATTGTAAGAATAATAGAATCGTGCTGAGCAAGTTCCCGCTTCCTGCAGCAAAGTCCGCAATTTGCAATGGCTCGTCTTTCTTCGTCATTTGGTCGATCATATACGCCACGAGTAAGCCGATGGCATCTGGCGTCATTTGATGGTTCATTTGTAAGCCATCTTCTTTAGCGGCTTTTAAGAACGTGAATTGAATCATACGGCGAATCTCTTCACTCGAATAGCTTGTTAAATCTAATTGTTGATACGCTTTGTTTAATTTTTCAGCGACTTCGTTACTTGGCAATCCTTCGACTTGTTGCGCAGTGTTATTATTGACGATATTTTGTAACGTCTCACCAAGCGCCTCTACATTCGAATAACCGATTTCTTGTTGAAGCACCTCTACAGCTTTTGCCAATTCTTCGAACGCTTTAATTTCTTTACCTGCTTCGATAAGAATCCCTCCTTCTATTTTTAAGACTTTTTGAGCTATGAAAACTATGTACTACGACAGCAGTACATGCTTTTTTGCAAAACTACGCAGAACGTTCAGATTCTATAATAGCAACACTAGCGATTGTACTCAATGTGAATGACTGACTCTGGAAATTCATTTCCTAGAGTCAGTTTGAAGCGTGAGAGGAAGGAAGACGCAAGGCTTCCTCCGATACAGCTAGTATAGCAATTATAGAGATATCTGAAAAGTTCGTAGTAGTTTTAAATTCGCTCAAATTTCCTAAAAAAAAGGATGTGACTGAATGTCACATCCTCCTCAATATTATTCAGCAGCGATTACTGGATATACAGATACTTGTTTTTTGTCACGGCCTTTACGTTCGAAACGTACAATTCCGTCTACTTTAGCAAATAAAGTATCGTCTCCACCTCTACCTACGTTTTCACCTGGATGGATTTTTGTTCCACGTTGACGGTATAAAATTGAACCACCTGAAACGAATTGTCCGTCAGCACGTTTAGCACCTAGACGTTTCGCTTGTGAGTCACGTCCGTTTGATGTAGAACCGCCCCCTTTTTTATGGGCGAATAATTGTAAATTCACTTTTAACATAGTTGTGCACCTCCTTGATTGATTATGCAACAGTTACAGCTAGAAAGTCTTGATATTCCGATTGAATATCTTCTAACCCTAGTAATAGACTATTTAATAAAATTTGAGTTGTATGTTCTTGCTCTTTCGTCAAGTCTTCTACAACTTCCATATATAAGTAACCACCCTCAACCTCGTCGACTTCGACAATCGGTTGGTATCCTGCTAACTTCTCAATGCTGTTCACAGTTGTAATGGCTAGAGCCGATACCCCTGCGCAAACAATATCTGAACCATGTTCACTAAAGTTTGCATGACCAGTCATTTCAAAGGAAACGATACGTTGGTTCTTTTTGTGTACAGTCACTTGAATCATCGTGATTAAGCGTTGATTGCGTCAATAACAACTTTTGTATAAGGTTGACGGTGACCTTGTTTACGGTGTGAGTCTTTACGACGTTTGTATTTGAAAGTTACAACTTTCTTTTGACGGCCTTGTTTTTCAACAGTTCCTTCAACAGTTGCACCTGCTACGAATGGAGCACCAACTTTAACGTCATCTCCACCTACAAATACTACTTCTTCGAAAGTTACTTTGTCGCCAGCTTCTGCGTTTAATTTTTCAACGTAGATTGCTTGACCAACTTCAACTTTAACTTGTTTTCCACCAGTTTTTACGATTGCGTACATATTGCACCTCCTATATTTTAGACTAAGACTCGCCAGTTTAAAGTGCCGATTCCGGTCTTTTGTACTCTAATCCGAGCGGTTGTAGCTGTGGTGCTTCACAATTACAACACGACTATTTTAGCAAAAAAGAACGCCCCCGTCAACTCTAGTGAATAACGGGGGACGTTCACTTATTGGACACTCACAAACAGTGTTTTGAGTGGTTATTTTACACCTTGATATAGCTCTTCAAAAACTTCTTCTACCGGTGTTGTTTGGCCTTTTTCTACTTGTTTAACGGCTACCTTCATCATCTTGTCAAATTCTTCTGATGTGAGTTCTTCACGTGATTTTGACGCATTTGGAATAGCTACCTCAAAAGGAATTCCGTTATTGAGGATAATTTGTCTATAAAACATCTCTATCGCCACTGTTCGCGAAATTCCCAATTCCTCCAAAATTGCTTCAGCTTGCTTTTTGGTATCTTCTTTTATTCTTATATGCACACTTGCAGTTTTTATCTTCGACATAGTCTCACCTCAATTACTCTAGTACCGTACCTCGATACAATATTCATTCGCCTTCCACCAACTGAATTTGCAAGATGTCTTCCACTGCAATGCGGCGGTAGCCCTCTTCTGTCTTTAGCGAGATTTCACTCTCGTATAATTCACTCACTTCGCCAATGAGCGTTTGTCGCATCATCCGATACGGCACCGTAATGCTGGCTTGCAACTTGCCGACATACAGTTGCGACAGCAGCATCCATTTTTCTTCCATCGAGAGCCGACTCGTCTGGTCCTCGCGCTTACGTTCATCCTTTAGGGACGTCGTATGTTCAGACAGGAAAAATCCCATCCATTTGGCCATGCCGCGATCCTCGTGCTCTCTTGCCGAGCGATACGGCAAATACGCTCTTTCCATTATTTCAAACCGTCTAATCCTCCAGCGGAATGTCCTCCGACTAACTTGCTTCTAGCCACCACGCGCGAACCACCTTCCAGAGCGTTCCCTTTTAAAAGCGAGGTGAATCCGTATTGGTCGCGGACCGTATCAATCGCCGTCTGGAGCCTTTCTTCTTTCTCAACTGCTTCAATATCTTCGAATAGTGAAATGAGTCCAAAGCTTTCTTCGACAAATCCGGAATACCGCACCGTCACATTACGCACCGCACCTCCTTTGTATTTCTTACGAAAGAGTTCCAACACCACTTCCGATAACACCGAAGTGCGATTCGTCGGGTCAATCTTACGCTGCGCCTGTATAGACGACAATCCCTCGTCCTTGGAGTAGCCTACGTGAATCGAAACAACCGTCGCCTTCTTCTTAATCCGTCTCATGCGAATCGCTACCTGCTCCGCCATCTCGCGAAGCACGATTTCAATATCACGCTGGCGAACATAGTTACGCGGAAGCACCTGTGAGTTCCCGAGCCCTCTTGACTTGGGGCGATACGGTACATGCACATTGCTCTCATCGATGCCATTCGCGTGAAACCATAAATCGAGTCCCACGACCCCAAGCGCTTGTTTCAATCGGTCAGGATTGGCATTAGCCAGTTCGCGAATCGAATAAATCCCGAGCGCATTCAACCGCTTCTCCATCCGGGAGCCAATTCCCCAGAAGTCTGTCATCTCTGGAATTCCCCAGACCTTCTCTTCGACATCTTCATACGACCAGTTCGCTCTCATATGCGGAATCTTCTTCGCTTCATTATCGAGCGCTAATTTGGCCAGGAGAGGATTCGCGTTCGACATTCCAACTGTCGAGTAAATCCCCGTCTCCTTCCAAATCGCTCGTTGAATATCCGCAGACACCCGGTCGAGCTTTTCCCGTCTAGACAAGGCATCATCCGGCACAAAATAATTCAGCGACGACGTTAAATCAACAAACCCTTCATCAATCGAATACGGAAAAATATCCTCTGGCCCACCGAAGTTTTGAAACACGCGTTGAATTTGCATGTTCACCTTAATATACTCGTCCATTCGAGGCGGCACGATATAGGTCACCTTCGCCCAACTTTCGATAAACCGCACATACTGCGGCGTCACTTCAATTCCTTGACGGCGCGCATTGGCATAACTAAACTTGCGTGTTTTGACATCAAAAGGTAATTCATACGCACGACCGACATTGGATTTCCCGAAGACCTTCTTAAACGTTGGAGAGGACGCTAAAATCAATCCCGCCGAATTATTCGCACGACTCATCACGCACAGCGACGTCTTCAATGGATGAAGCCCCCTCGCCACACATTCCACACTCGCGTAAAAGGACTTCATGTCCACAAAGGCAATGTCGCTTCTCGGTTCCTTCGAATAGTCAAAGCAGCCCATCTTTATCCCTCCAACGGCATAAAGTTTCCAACAATCATTCCTACCACTCGTGGTTCTTCCTCGTACGGAGCAAATAAGTCCGCATAGTCTGGGTTAAACGATACTAAACGCAACCCGTCCCTTTCACGGTACACGCGCTTAATAAACGTCTGTCCGTTCCATACCACCGCATAGACCGCTCCGTCATAATCGAATCCCGTCTCACGAATGAGCGCCACCGATCCATTGTGGTAGCGTGGTTCCATCGAATCCCCTGATACCCATGACGCAAAATCATGCGCCAACTCTTCATCGTAGTAAACCGTATCGTAGTCTCGGTCGTTGTAAATCGTCGCCCCAATCCCGGCCGACATCTTCTCGTACACATGATACGCGACTAGTTTCTTCTTCATCGGCACCACTTTTGGCGTTTGTTCCTCGGTTGCTAACGCCTTGACATAGCGCACCGCCTTCTCTTGGTTGGGTGGCGTGAGCGTATGGTATAATCGTACAATTTCTATTTCTGTAAAATATCCCTTTGGTACAGATAGAAGCTTCTCCAGCTGTTCCACCTTATCCGAAGCTGGCACCTTCACTCCACGCTCCCATGCAGAATAAGCCTGCTTAGAGACACCGAGTGCATTGGCGAGCTCTTGTTGCGTCAAGCCCTGCGCCACTCTTCTCTCTTTTAATTTCTCTGGTTGATACATCGTACACCTCCTGCAAATGTGTAAACCTATTTGGTTGACTTCAGTATAAAACACTCCCGCACCACTTGCAAGTAGAACGAATACTCAAAAATCAAAATTAACTTATAAGTTAATTTCGGTTGGCGCTTAATCCCTTCGAATCCTAGCGGATTTGGCCATAAAAGCTGTAATAGGGCACCGGCTTGAGCCAAAGTCTCAAGCTCTACCAAGCTTCAAACTGACTCTACGGGAATTCCCTAGAGTCAGTAATTCACATTGGTTGCCATCCCCCATTACTGCCATTATGGCATCCGCTGGATTCTACGGCCTCAATCTTTCCACTTCATTTTTCGAAGTGTAACATATATGCTACATTTTACTTTTTTTCATGCAAAAATGGCGCGAGAAAATTTTATACAGACAGCTCATTTCAACACACTTTAAATCAAACAAATTTTGTATAAGCGTGCTCTTCACTTTATAGAAGATCCCTTTAGAAATGGAACTCTAGCCAATCAATCACTTGATTGCTGACTGCCGTTCGATAAACCAGCTGAATAACTTTTATATCATTCAATCACTAGAAATTCGGGCGATTATATTCTAAAAATTCAGTTTTCGGAATAGATCCAACAACTCCCGTCGAATTTATTTTTCAATTTTTTGGACAAAAAAAAGAAACGAAGCAACGGCTGGCTGCTTCATTTCTTCTAATGTTTCATTACATTTCTAAGCTAACAAATGAATAAGGAACTAATTCCTCTAGACGTAATTCTAGAATTTCGCCTTTTCCATTCAATAAGAATACAGGAGTATCTGGTCCACAGAACTCAACCATCACTTGACGGCAAACGTTACAAGGTGGTAAGAATCCTTCTGTTTCCCCCGCAACGGCAATCGCTAAAATATCACCTTTACGATAGCCTTGTGAAGCTCCGTAGAAAATCGCGCTACGTTCTGCACAGTTTGTCACACCAAACGATACATTCTCAATATTCGCTCCCGTAATTACACGGCCATCTTTATATAACACCGCAGCGCCTACAGGGAATTTTGAATACGGACAGTAAGCATTCTTTAAAACTTCTTTCGCTTGCTCCATCAGAGCCACTTTATCAATTGTTGTCATGGGTTGTACTCCTTTTTTGTGTTGTATTCCTATTATACAGATTTTATAAAGAGTTTCAACATTTCTCCCCGCCAACTTTTTTCTAAAATTCCGACTCCAGTCCTATGCCAGAGTCCTTCAACTGTGGTACACTATGGACATTGATGAAAGGAGCTTGGTGATGCTACAACTACAACACATTTCAAAAGTTTATCATACAGCTAATCAAGAGTTTCACGCGTTGAAAGATATCTCGATTCGTTTCCGTGAAAATGAGTTTGTCTCGATTCTCGGGCAATCGGGTTCAGGGAAAACCACCCTATTAAATATCATCGGTGGACTCGACCAATACACATCGGGTGATTTACTCATCCAAGGAAAATCAACAAAGCAATTTAAAGACCGCGATTGGGATAGCTACAGAAACCACACGATTGGATTCGTCTTCCAGTCGTATAATCTTATCGGTCACCAAACGGCACTCTCAAACGTCGAGATTGCAATGACACTCTCTGGTGTTTCCAAAGCAGAACGCAAGAAACGTGCCATCGAAGCGCTCGAACGCGTTGGATTGAAAGACCATTTATATAAGAAACCGAACCAAATGTCTGGGGGACAAATGCAACGGATTGCGATTGCGCGTGCCCTTGTCAATAATCCAAAAGTCGTTTTAGCCGACGAACCGACAGGAGCGCTCGATTCTGAGACTTCTGTTCAAATCATGGAGCTATTAAAAGACATCGCCAAGGAACGTCTCGTTATCATGGTGACGCATAACCCGAAACTGGCACAGACGTACTCCACTCGAATCGTACAAGTATTAGACGGAAACATCTTAAGCGACTCGAATCCATACGAACCAACCGAAGAATCTAAACAAGGGGACATTCAGTTCACGAAGACGAAGATGAGCTTTATGACGGCTCTAGCCCTTTCGTTTAATAACTTATTGACAAAGAAAGGCCGTACCTTCCTGACTGCGTTTGCCGGTTCTATCGGAATTATCGGGATTGCCCTTATCCTGGCCCTCTCGAACGGTGTGAGCGACTACGTGAAGAAGGTGCAAGAAGACACCCTCGTCTCTCTTCCACTGACGATTAGCGAGCAGAACCAAAGCAATCTGCTAGCGACCTCTCCGGATTTAAGCGATAAGCCTTATAAAGACAATAACGAGCTCGGTGTCAATACGGTGTTGACGAATTTATTGAAAAAACAAATCGGGAAAAACGACATCGCGTCCTTCAAGGCATACTTGGACGAACACGCATCCGAAGTCGAAAAACTCACAAAAGACATTCGTTACCAATACAACCTGCAACCCTATATTTACGCTAGTGATACATCAGGCGGTCCAAAGAGCATTCTTCCGTCGAACATAGCAAGCGAAGTCGACACGACGAACCAAACGATTAAAGGCTACTTGCAAAATATCGACTATTGGAGCCAACTTTCAAGCGACGAGGAGATGCTGAATGCGCAATATGACGTGCTAGAAGGTCGCCTTCCAAAGGATAAATCTGAAATCGTCCTTATCGTCGACGAAGATAACCAAATCAGTGACCTGCTCCTTTATAGCTTACGCATCAAAGATCCTAGCGAATTAAACGATGCAAAGAAACTCGACGAACTCAAATCACAAACGTATCAATATAGTGATTTCATCGGGAAAACATTCAAAGCCGTTGTGAACACGAACCGCTTCGTGAAAGAAAACAACCAATGGATGAATAAAATTGATGACGAAGCGTATATGAAGACGCAAATCGAGAATGGCCTCGAGCTTAGAATCGTCGGCGTTCTTCGTCAAAAAGAAGGCACAAGTTCTGGTGTGAACTCTCCTTCTGGTGGTGTGGCTTACACAAGCGCCCTGATCGATTACACTTCTGAACAAATTCAAAACAGTGACATCGTGAAAGAGCAAGAAGCCAACCCAACCATTAATGTATTTACTGGAAAAGAATTTGCCAAAGATCCAAAACCATTCAATTCGGCTGATTTAACCGAAGAAGAAAAAATCCAGTTGGTCAAATTGACGCCTGAACAACAAGCGCAATACATCCAACAATACAACGAAAACTCGGCAGCCACTTACGAGGAAAACCTCGCGAAATTGGGTGTCATCGACAAATCCAAACCAGCTGCCATCGAGTTCTACACCTCTTCATTCCAACAAAAACAAGAGTTGAAGGACTTCATCAACGCCTATAACACGGCGAAAAAAGACGCCGGCGAAGACGACAAAGTGCTCGCCTACTCCGACGATATTCAAACCATCATGTCTTCGATTACGACAATGGTGGGCGTGATTACAACCGTACTCGTTGGTTTCGTAGCTATCTCGCTCATCGTATCATCGATTATGATTGCGATTATCACGTACATCTCGGTTCTCGAACGTACAAAAGAAATCGGAATCCTACGTGCAATGGGGGCTTCGAAGAAAGACATCCGTCGCATCTTCACGGCCGAAACAGCCATCGAAGGATTTATCTCCGGAGTGCTCGGCATCGCCATTACGCTCCTTGCGACAATTCCAATCAATGCCGTCGTTGCGAAAATGACTAACGTGGAAAATGTAGCACAATTACCATGGGAAGCCGCGCTTATCCTAATTGGTATCTCGATTGTATTAACCATGTTAGCCGGTCTCATCCCTTCACGCATCGCCGCGAAGAAAGACCCAGTCGAATCGCTCCGCAGCGAATAACCATTCAAATTTGAAAAGGTGGATAAAGGCCCAGGCCTTTACCCACCTTTTTTATTGCCTCAATTAACATATTTGTTAATTTCGCTCTCCGTCCTTGCACCCTTCTAGCCTAAAAAGCAAAAGACAACTCGACTTTTCAAAACTAATTGAGTTAGCCCTAGGAAGCACGGATTCTATTACCTAATCTAAAAAACAAAAATCCTCTGGACTCTATAGCGGGAACAGTAAAGAAGCGCAAGCAATGTGAATTACCGAGGGTTCGTGATTTATCACTTACCCTCGGTTTGAAGCTTGCTAGGAATTGAGACTTCGGCTCAATCCGGTGCCTTTACTGTCACCACTATGAAGATGTCCAGAGGACTTATTTTGTTTTTTTACATGATTAGGCAAGAGACCCCATTGGATCCCATGGAGCTAACACAATTGGTTCGCTGTTGAAAGCGTCGAGTTGCTCTTTTGTAAGAAACTCTTTTCTGACAACGATTTGGTACGTATACTCGTCCATCCACGCATCGCTCATCATCCAGAACCCTTCAACCCCAGATTCTTCACCCCAACTATTTTCCACTTTCCAGCGATTTGGTTTGCCATCGACAAGGTTCACCCCTGTTAATACCATCGCGTGTGTCATTAAGCTATCGCCATATTCAAGACGTTCGCCCTTCGTTAGAGAATAGTCGATACCAGTTAAGCCTTCAAGGTCAAAGTTATTAAGCGCAAGACGGCCGTTACCGCGGTTTGAAGATTGACCGACATCACAGCCGAACCAAACTGACTCGCCTCGTTCTAATTGACGAATCGCTAACTCTTTGAACGTTGCCATATCAAGGTTCAAGTAGCGAACTTGGTTGCCAACGACATTTCCAAGCATGTCAACAGTATATGAACGGTTGAATGGTTTGTCCGCTGTTGGCGAGTTGATGATAGACACATACTCGTCCAAATCTAAGCCCACGAATTGTTCGAAGAAGCTTTGTGGTGTCAAATTCAAGTGACGGTGGAATTCCTTGTCTTTATCACGATATTCGAAGTCAAATGTTTCTGGCGGAGTTCCAAGAGTCACGCTAAGTAAGTCGTACACTTCTTGCATTAATTGTTTACGCGTTTCATTGATTTCTTCTTCGCTAGCACCTCTTGCCACTAAGTCACGAAGCACTTTTGCGTCTTGGCGAAGTTTTTTATTTAAGTATTTGTTCAAATCGCTTGAAGCCGAGCTTGAAAAACTTTCCGGCATCACACTCTTTGGCACAACCCCATATTTCTTGAACAGTGACACAATCATATCCCATTGCCCACCGTCTTGTTGAGGCGTTTGTAAGAGAAAGGCTACATTGCGGCTTGTCACAGGTTCGCCCGCTGTTTTTAAAATATTTTCATGGAAATAATTAGCCTTTTCGTATTTATCCCAGAAAAATGTATAGCTTTGTGAGAGTTCAAATTCTTCGAGCTTGAAGTTATTAAAGAGTCTGTGGCGGAATGTATTCAGCGCCGCAAACATCCAGCAACGACCAGAAGCCTTTTGGTTGGCTACTTTTCCGTGTTCCAAATCAATCGAATACACCGGCTGATTTTCCACAACAGAAGCGACCGTTTCGCTGGCACCTTTCAAACCATTCTTCACCGCAGCATTTTGCGCCACGATACGCTCTGGCTTACTTTGAAAATTTTCTTTATATTGTTTCGTCAATTCCTTTGTTAACGTAAACATAACTTCATCTCCTTTAAGGTTGATACCCTAATGGTACTCCTCTTTACCCCCATATGCAATATAAAAAATCGGTTAAATCCAATAAAAAAAGCCTTTTTGGCACCCACTTCCTCCAAAAGCACCCCACCCCTGCCGTTCCCTTCCAAAGCATTGGCGATAACATCGGCAACTACCCATTTAATTAAAACCAAACAAACTCGCTAAACTTCCTCCAATAATGAAGCACACACCCTTTGCGTTCCTTTCCTAAGCATTGCCGATAACATCGTAGCAGTTTATCAAAAAAGGAAAATATAACAGAATATCTAACTGCTCCAATCGTAGAGCGTGATGGATAAACAAAAAGAGCATCAGTTGATTGAAAGAATAGTGGGAAGTTGTATTGAAACGAATAAGAGGGGGTTAGGAATTGATTCCTTACTCCCTCTTTGAGGCTTCAAAGGTGAGTGACTACAGGCACGAGCCGGTACCCCACTATGACTCTTTCAATCATCAAACTGATGCTCGAAGGTTTATCCATCCCATCGTAAGATGGATGAATCTGTCAGATATTCTGTTTTATTTTACCGGAGTTAAAGCAATGAACTGCTCGATGTTATCGGCAACTTGCGCGAGTGCCTTCTTCCAAAATGCGCTATCCTCAACATCCACGCCCAACACCTTTGCAGTATCTTCCGCAGAAGTCACTGTTGTTGCACGCAATAACTCTTGATATTTCTCAACGAATCCTTCAGGTTGCTCTTGATAGATTGCATATAACCCTTTAGAGAACAAACCTCCGAATGCGTATGGGAAGTTGTAGAAGCTTAAGCCGCTGCTGTAATAGTGCGGTTTGCAAGCCCACATATATGGATGCATTGCGTCTGGATCTAATCCGTCGCCGTATGCTTCTTTTTGCGCATCCAACATTAATTGTTCTAAATCTTTCGAGAACATGAAGCTCTTTTCACGGTTTTCAAATACTGCTGATTCGAATAAGTAACGTGAGTAGATGTCCACGATGATTTGTGTTGTATCTTGTAATTGTGATTCGAGTAAGGCTACTTTTTCAGCATCGCTTGCTTCGCTAATCACTGTGTTCATCACGATATTTTCGTTGAAAGTTGACGCTGTTTCAGCAACAGGCATTGAGTACTCTTGGTTTAATACACGGTGGTTTTCGATATGTAAACCGTGATACGCATGTCCTAATTCGTGCGCAATTGTCACAACGTCGCTCAATGAACCAGAGAAGTTTGTTAAGATACGTGATTGTTTGATGAACGGTAGGTTGCTACAGAACGCGCCCCCCACTTTTCCTTTACGTGGTAAGAAGTCGATATAGTTGTTTTCGTAAGCTTCTTTTGTCATTTGCGCTAAATCTTCTGAGAAGCCTTTGAAGTTTTCTAATAAGAATTCTTTCGACTCTTCGATTGTGAAACGACGTGAGCTTTCTCCGATTGGTGCAAATAAGTCGTAGAATGGTAATCCATTTTCGTGACCTAAGAGCGCTGCTTTATGTTTTAAGTAAGCGCGGAATTGTGGTAAATATTCGCGAATCGCTTCAAGAAGTGCATCCAATGTTTTACGAGACATACGAGACGCTTCTAATGTTTGTGCAAGTGGTGATTCGAAACCACGTAAGCTTGTTTCTGTTAATACTTGTTGTTTAATATTGTTTAAGGCAAATGCGATTGGTTCTTTGATCGTATCGTACATCTTCAATTCTGTTTCGTACGCTTCTTTACGAACCGCTGCATCCGCATCGTACGCCATATTACGAATTTCGCTAAGCGTTACTTTTTCGCCTTTAAATTCGCCTTCAACGCCTGAAGTCATCGCTTCGAAAAGTTGTTCCCAACCGTCGCCACCGCTGATAGAGAATTTCGCGATTACATCTTCTAATTCATCTGATAATAGATGTTTGTATTGTTGTTTTGCTTCTGCAAAGTAGAATTCGTAGTCTTTTAGATTTTCGTCGGCAGTGATATCTGTTTCCACACTTCCGATAAATTTGTAGACTTGTGTATATGCACTGTTTAACGCAGCATACGCATTTCCGAATAAAGTACGGTATTTATTCGCTGTTTCGTCTGTTGTGTTGGCAGTTAATGTTAAATTAATGTAGTTTCCAAGACGGCTGCTTAAGACGCTGAACTCTTCTAGCGCTGCAATTGCCGCTTTGATAGACTCTAAGTTGTCTTCGAGCGTTAAACCGTTGAATACCTCTCTAAAGTTTGAAAAACGTTCAAAGTCACGTTGAAACTCTTCACTTTCAAATGAAGGGTATATTTCTTTTAATGACCATTCTGTTGACATTTCGTATCCCCCTTATATTGACTATATGTCCTATTCTACCGAATTTCTTTATAAAATCATAGTATAAGAACCTTTATTCTCTAGGCAACAACGTGTATACTTAAGAGGCAAACACTTTTCAAAAAAGGAGTTCTTATGAAAAAGACTTGGAAAGAATTGTTTCCGGATGCTCTTCTTGGAGAAAACGGTCAAAACGCTGTTCCTGTAACGCTGAACGGTGAAGTGATTTATCTCTTAGAATCGAGCCTAACTGAGCGCGAACGATTCCTCATTGAAACCTTAAATACACAACCGACAAAATCTTCAATCCCAACGCATCCTTGGCTAGCGTACTTAGAAGGAAAAGGCGCACTGCCCACTCCAACTGCGTATATCCAATGCGTACACTTTGCGGTATTTCCAAAGCAAGAAGGCGTCTTTCAAGAAAAAGACTGGTTGGAGTTCGTCGAGAACTTAACGGTTGGGACCCTTGCCGTCTTCAAAAACTTCCGCCATCATTACACGCTAGTCGTGAACCCAGAAGTCGCTCCTTCGCTAGCAAGCACGCTCTTTGAAGTGCAATCCGCCATTGAAGATGACTTTGCAGTGGAATTACAACTCTTTATCGGAAACCGCTGGGCAACGTCAAGCCCTGTGCCTCTTCTCTATCAAGCCGAAAAAGCGCTCTTCGTGGAATACTTAATGCATTCGCACAAGCGCTCGAGTTTGGAATTTGCACCAGTGATGTTATGGGCGATTGCCAACGCTTTGGTTGATATCGCACCGATTGCCGACGAGTTGATTCTCTTATTAAGCGAAGACGAAGTAAAAGAACTGATTGAAGCGCTCTGGGACGCTCATGGAAATGTCTCAAAGGCGAGCCAAAAACTCTTCTTACACCGCAATACTTTGCAGTATCGAATTGACCGTTTCGCAGAACAAACAGGGCTGAACGTCAAAGACATGAATGACCTTACGCTTGGTCACCTACTCTTACAAAAACAAAGTTATTAAAAAATAGCCACTTCTATTCACATAGAAGTGGCTGTTTTCATTATGATTTTTATGCTTTAACGGCTTCTTTTTTAGGAGCGACTTTTGTTTCTTTAATCGTCACTTTTCCTTTTTGAGAACCGATAGTCACTTTTTGACCGAAGCGAATTTCTCCGCTGAGGAGTGCTTCACTAAGTGGGTCTTCGATTTTCTTTTGAATCGCGCGACGAATTGGACGTGCCCCGTATTCTGGGTCGAATCCTTCTTCTGAGATAAGATCAATCACACCTGAAGTGAATTTCAATTCGATATTGAGTTCCGCAAGACGCGTCTTAATGTCTTTTGTCATCAATTGAACGATTTGACGTAATTCAGGTTTCGTTAATTTATGGAAGACGATAATTTCATCAATACGGTTCAATAACTCTGGACGGAACGCATTCTTCAACTCTTCGCGGATGCGTTTTTCCATTGCCGTATGGTCGTGTTGTACGGTTTTCGCACCGAATCCAACTGCTTTTTCATCTCTTAGAGCCGTTGCCCCAAGGTTTGACGTCATAATTAGAATCGTATTTCTGAAGTCAACTTTACGTCCTTTCGAATCCGTTAGATGTCCATCGTCTAAGACTTGCAACAGAATGTTAAATACATCCGGATGAGCTTTTTCGATTTCATCTAACAGAATCACAGAGTAAGGTTTGTTACGAATCTTCTCTGTTAATTGTCCGCCTTCATCGAATCCAACGTATCCTGGAGGTGAACCCACTAAACGGCTAACCGCGTGTTTCTCCATGTACTCAGACATATCGATACGAACGAGGGCGTCTTGGTCGCCAAACATCGCTTCCGCTAACGTTTTCGCTAACTCTGTCTTCCCAACCCCTGTAGGTCCAAGGAACAAGAATGAACCGATTGGACGTTTTGGATCTTTCAATCCGCTACGAGCACGACGAATCGAACGAGCGACCGCTGATACAGCTTCTTCTTGTCCAATCACGCGTTGGTGCAATTCTTTTTCAAGATGAACGAGACGTTCGCTTTCTTTTTTCTCCATTTGTTTCAATGGAATTCCAGTCCATTGTGATACGACTTCTGCGATATCTTCATCCGTAATCGCCGCCACAAATTCTCGTTTGGCTTCAACTTCTACTTTTTGGCGTAGTTTTTCAAGCTTGTCGCGTTTGGCTTGTTCTTTCTTGCGTAAACGAGCTGCTTCTTCGAATTTTTGCTCACGAATCGCTTCGTCTTTCTTCACTGCTAGTTCTGCCACTTCTGCTTCCAGTTTTTGAAGCGGTGAATGTTTACCACTGCGGTCCAGACGGGCTTTTGCTGCTGTTTCGTCCATCAAATCGATCGCTTTATCTGGTAATTTACGAGACGTAATATAACGAACCGATAATTGAACGGCCGCTTCAATCGCTGCGTCTGTAATTTCCACACGGTGGTGGTCTTCATAACGTTTGCGAAGGCCTTTTAAGATTTCAACCGTATCGTCTGCGCTAGGTTCGTTAACATGAACTGAGGCAAAACGACGTTCTAAAGCAGCGTCTTTTTCGATATATTTTTGATATTCATCTAAAGTTGTCGCCCCGATGACTTGGATTTCACCACGAGCAAGCGCTGGTTTTAAGATATTTGAAGCGTCGATTGAGCCTTCTGCCCCACCTGCACCGATAAGGGTATGCAACTCATCGATAAAGAGAATCACATCTTGTTCACGGTATACTTCGTCCAAGATTTTCTTCATGCGCTCTTCGAACTCACCACGGTATTTTGTTCCCGCAACAACCGCACCCATGTCTAACATCATCAGACGTTTTTCGGCGATTTCTTCTGGAACTTCTCCGCTCACCATACGTTGTGCTAAGCCTTCAACGATGGCTGTCTTACCAACACCTGGTTCCCCAACAAGAACAGGGTTATTTTTCGTACGACGGCTGATGATTTGGATAATGCGGCGTACTTCGTCTTCACGACCAACAACTGGGTCGATTTTACCTTCACGTGCTAATTCGGTTAAGTCACGCGCTAAGCTGTTTAATGTAGGCGTTCCTTCTTGTGAAGACTCTTGGCGTGCTTTTCTCTTAGAACCAGCGTTTGAAGGTTGAATTCCGATTTTACCGTAGATTTCTTTCATCAACTCTTGAGGGTCAATTTGGTTATCACGGAGAATCTTCGTTGCTAATACTTCTTCACGTAATAAGGCTAATAGTAAGTGCTCTGTTCCGACTTGTGGTACTTCGAGGCGTTTGGCTTCATCGGTCGCCGATAGAATCACTTTCTTCGCTCTTGGTGAATATGGCATTAAGTACGGATCCATTTGCTTGCGGTTTGAGCCGTATCCTGTGAGTGACTCGATTTCAGAACGAACGATTTCCGCAGTCAGCCCAGCAGCACGTAGCACATTTCCCGCGATGCCTTCTTGTTCAAGGATTAATCCTAATAGTAAGTGCTCTGTTCCCACAGCTTGGTGTTTGAACAGGATGGCTTCTCTTGCGGCTAAGACCATCGCACTCTTTGCTTTTGGTGTAAAAATTTCACTCATGCGTTTATTCCTTTCTTCTTTAACGGTATTTCAAATTGTCGATTAATTTCTTCATCATATTACTGCGAACTTCTGCAGCATTCTTCACATTTGAAGGGAATGTATCCTTCTCCATCATGAGTGACATCATTTGCGCCTCACGTTTCGTGATCAGCTTATTCTCGTATAAGTTTTGTAATAAATGATTGCCTTCTCGCTCTGAAAGCTCTTCTGGAACAAGATCTCCTAAAGCATTTAAGACATCCATCTCGTCCACTAGATTTACTTTCATAATGCGGATATAACCACCGCCACCACGTTTACTTTCAACGACATAGCCTTGTTGAATGGTAAAGCGAGTATTAATCACGTAATTAATTTGGGAAGGTACACAATTGAATTGGTCTGCAATCTCACTGCGTCTGATTTCAACTGTTTCATTCTTATGCAGTACATTCTTTAAGTAATCTTCAATCAAATCCGACATATTTTGATTTTGATTTTGATTTTGCATTCATCTTCCTCCTTTTACCTTGACTATATTTGACTTTAATTATACAAAAGAATGCGCCTTTTGCCAATCATCTTGCATTTTTTGATAAAAAAGAAGCTAGACAAGATGTCTAGCTTCCTCATTTGTTTACGTATCGGGAATACAGGATTCGAACCTACGACCCCTTGGTCCCAAACCAAGTGCTCTACCAAGCTGAGCTAATTCCCGTAAGTAAAAAATGCACCCAACAGGAGTCGAACCTGTAACCGCTTGATTCGTAGTCAAGTACTCTATCCAATTGAGCTATGGGTGCATTGTATATTTAATTAATGCCGAGGACCGGGGTCGAACCGGTACGGTCATCACTGACCGCAGGATTTTAAGTCCTGTGCGTCTGCCAATTCCGCCACCCCGGCATGGGCCATGGTTTTACATTGGCAAAGCGGAAGACGGGGTTCGAACCCGCGACCCCCACCTTGGCAAGGTGGTGTTCTACCACTGAACTACTTCCGCAATTTGATTTTAATGCCGGCTAAAGGACTTGAACCCTCGACCCTCTGATTACAAATCAGATGCTCTACCAACTGAGCTAAGCCGGC
>NZ_JAPWBR010000020.1:0-34729 GCF_041433555.1 Granulicatella sp. 20925_1_45
GTCTCGATCTTCTAATGCAGAAGGTCCATATGCTTTATAGTTCAAAAAATACATATTAAATGCTCCAGGTGAAATCTTTAAACCATATTCACTACGCAGCTCACGAAAAGGCACACCATCTAAATACAATTCTATGAATCGTTCTAATTCTTTTGCAGTATGTTTCTTAACCAATCTAAAAAATACCCCCTCTAAAGTAGTTTACTTTTTTTAGTGTCTACTTTAGAGGGAGCATATCACAGTAGCATATATGTTACTTTTCGGTAAATACAATATACAAAAATTCTACTTCATTAAGAATCATTATTTTTCCGTTTTTACACCGAACTTTGTCAGAAAGTTCACTGTTCTATCTCAATAAAGTGCCACAATAAGAATGAAAAACTTCCACAATGTTCTGGAAAAATGTTGGTTTAATATTTGTTTCCAATAAAAATATAATGAGATTGTGGAAATAGATGGAGGGGATACAGTGAATAAGAGACAATCGGATATTCTGAATCGATTAATTCATGAAGAAACACCAGTAACAGGTAAGGAACTGGCGAGAACTTATTTAGTTTACACAAAGACTATCTACAATGACATCGTTGTTTTAAATGAATTTTTGAAACCGTATTCTTCATCGGTTGTGAAGAAACCAAGTGCAGGAATCTTTCTTGAAATGGATGAAGAGCATCGACACCAATTAATGGAAAAGTTTCAAGTAAAGATGGAAACGAAAGCAAACAAGGAAGAGTTCAAGATGCTTTCAACATTTCTTTTAGATAACGAAGTGGATATTCTAGATTGGTCACTCGAGAATTTTACGAGTGAATCTTCAATTAGAAGAGAAGTAACCGAGTTTGAGAAAGAGCTAAATGCTAATGGAGTCATGCTAGAAAAAAGACATGGCAAGTTGATTCTAGGAGGAGCGGAAGATCAGATTCGTAAGTTTTTCCGAAATAAACTTCTAAGTGGCGTTACTCATTATAATCTGGATGAAATGAACCAAACAGGTTGTGTTGGAGACGGGAGAATTCAAGATCTTAACCAAATTATGAATCAACAGCTAAAACAGTATCAGTTCTCAGTAGCTCACGATTATCGTCACTATCTTTTGCTCGATTTACTTATCTTTGATATAAGGTGGCATAGAGGTTATCGTGTTGAGCAATATAAGCAACTCGATAGCAATAGTCCGAAAATTATTGAGACTTACTTGCTAGCGAGAGACCTGCTCAATGAGATTACTGGTCAGGAAGTGGAAGAGGCAGAAATCGTCACACTTTCACAAATTTTGATTTCCATTGGAAATTACGCAAGTGCATATCTAGGGTCTGATCCTAAAATCGAGAAGACAACTGATGCCTTTATCAACATGGTTGGAGACTTGGCAGGGATACAGCTCCAAGAGGATGAATACTTAAGAGGGATGCTCTTAAATCACCTTCCAGCGATGATTATGCGACTTCGGAATCGAATCCATCTGAAGAGTAATCTGATTGAGGATATTAAGTATCAATACGGTATTCTGTACAACTTTGTATGGTTATCTGGAAAGATTTTCAAGGAAAATTACAATGTGGAACTAACAGACATTGAGGCTGCCCTACTGACGATTCACTTGGAAATTGCAGTTGAGAAAATCAATCAACCAATGAAGATTTACGTTGTGTGCCCACATAGCTTGGCCACATCCGAACTCATCTTAAATCAGGTGAGAAAAGTCACTGGACAATACGACAATATCGAAAAAGTTAGCTACGACAAAGCGAAGATGCTTTTGATTCAACCAAACGATTTAGTCATTAGTTCCGTTGCTTTAGAAGATGTATCTTACCCGTATATTCACGTAGGAACCATCATGAAGGAAGAGGATCTTCTGAAAATCCAAAAGAAATTCTTGACGCACACCATGGGGCAATCGCAGTCGAATTACTTATTAAAAGACGACGAAGAGATGACAAAGAGACTCATCAAGCGATTGATTGGAAACTCAATCTATTTAAAGAAAAAAGCAGGAGATGCAGAAAAGTGTCTATCAAAAATCATCAAGTTAGCCTCAGTGGATAACTTGAAAAATCCACGATTTGAGAAGACGATTCGTCACCGGGAGAATCTGGGGATTACGAGTACGTATACAGGCATTGCCTTACCACACGCGAATCCAAAAGAGGTAACTACCTCCGAACTCGTCATGATGACACTCGACAAGCCTGTTTATTGGGGTCAGAATCTCGTTAAAGTCGTAATGCTTATCGCCATTGCGGAAACAGAGTTAGAAATTTACAAGGATGCCTTGAAAGTTCTCTACTCGAAAATAGATAGTTCTTCTTACATTCAACATTTGTGGGAAGCAGAAAATCAAGAGATTTTTTTAACCGCTCTATTTGCAGAAGCGGAATTTGAACCAATTCAATAAGGAGGGATAAAATGACAATCATATCTCAACTAGTTCAAAAGGATTTAATCAATCTGGAAGGAAAAGGTGAAACCAAACAAGAACTCCTGAAAAACTTAGCGGAAACGTTATTTAAAAAAGGGTACGTGAATGATGGTTTCGCCAAAGCAATACTCGAAAGAGAGGAGGAATTTCCAACAGGATTGCAACTCGAAAAAACAGCAGTTGCGATTCCACACACGTATAGTGAGTACGTGAAGAAACCTTTTATCTACGTTGTTAAGTTGGCAAATCCGGTGACGTTCATTCAAATGGGAACTTCAGATGTGGAAGTAGATGTTCACTTCGTTGTTGTTCTTGGAATCTCAGAACCGAAGAACCAAACAGGATTATTGGTTGAATTGATGAATGTGTTCCAACAAGAAGCATTTATCGAAGCGTTACAAAACGGTCAAACCGAAGAAGAAATTTACAATTTATTTGCGACAGCAAAAATGGAGGAAGAATAACATGAAAAAATTAATTGTTGCATGCGGATCAGGAGTGGCTACATCTCAAACAGTAGCATCTAAAGTAGAGCGTTTATTGAAAGAAGCAAACGTACCTTGTGAAATCGAAGCAGTAGATATGAAAGCTTTAGAACAATACGTAAAAACAGCTGACGGCTACATTTCAATCGTAAAACCTAAAAAAGACTATGGAATTCCAGTCTTTAACGGAATTGCATTCTTAACAGGTATGGGGCAAAAACAAGAATTACAAAAAATTATTGATTTTCTAAATAGCTAGGAGGAACTTAAGATGGAAATCTTACAATCGGTCATTCAATATATTCTTGATTTAGGAGCTGCTGTATTCGTACCGTTCCTAATGTTAATCGTCGGTTTAGCAATGAAGATGAAATTCAGAGATGCGTTCACTTCAGCGTTAACGCTAGGGATTGCCTTCACAGGGATGGGAATCTTAGTAAACTTCATCATGACAAGTATGGGTTCTGCCGCAAATGACTTAACAACTCATACAGGCTTAAGCTTACCAGCCGTTGATATCGGTTGGCCAGGGGCTGCAGCAATCAGCTGGGCTTGGCCATATGCATTCTTAGTCTTCCCACTTCAATTGGCCATCAACTTCATTATGTTGATTACAAAACAAACTAAAACATTGAACGTGGACTTATGGAATGTTTGGAATAAAATCTTTACAGCCGTAATCGTAACTTACTTTACAAACAACATTGTATTTGGATTTATCGCTGCTGCAATCATTATCGTATTAGAATTAAAACTTGGGGATGCATTTGCTCCTGAAGTAGAACGTTTAACAGGTGTACCAGGGATTACAGTGCCTCACTTTATCACTTTAATCGCTGTTATCTTACATCCAATCGACGAACTATTGAAGAAAATCCCATTCTTAAACAAAGAGTTCGATGCAGATACATTAAAAGAAAAAATTGGGGTATTCGGTGAAAACTCTGTAATGGGTGCTATCATCGGGTTTGCATTAGGTCTTGCTTCAGGTAACGGTCTAAAATATGCTTTAGGTTTAGCGGTTCAAGCTGCAACAGCTTTAACATTATTCCCAATGGTTTCTAAATTATTCTCACAAGCTTTATCACCAATCTCAGAAGCAGTATCAGACTTCATGCGTGAGAAATTCGAAGATCGCGAAGTTTACATTGGTCTTGACTGGCCAGTACTTGGTGGACGTAATGAATTATGGGTAGCTGTAATCTTTACAATTCCATTCTTATTAGTTGGTGCTGTAGCTTTACCAGGTAACATCGTATTACCATTTGCCGGAATTATTAACTTATCATTCGTAGTAGGGGCTCTATTATTAACAAACGGTAACGTACTTCGTATGATTATCCACGGTTTAATTTCAACTCCACTATTCTTATATGGAGCAACTTACTTCACACCATATATGACTCGTCTTGCTGAAGAAACAAATACTTTACAACAAACAGGTCAAATTTCTTGGGCAACATTCGAAGGTCCAGACATTCGTTATATCTTAGCAAATGGATTTAGCGGAAATATCGTAGCTATTCTTTTAGGAGTTGCTTGGTTAGGATTATATGTATGGTTATTACAAGCTCGTAAGAAATACAACGAAAAACTAGAAGCGGGCGAATAGCATGAAAAAGCTCCTCATCTTAATTCTAGGAATCTTATTTGTAATCTCGATTCTCTATAGACAGATATGGTTAACGCTGATTATTTTGCCCATTAGCATTTATTTA
Source organism: Granulicatella sp. 20925_1_45 (assembly GCF_041433555.1). Classification (NCBI taxonomy): domain Bacteria; kingdom Bacillati; phylum Bacillota; class Bacilli; order Lactobacillales; family Carnobacteriaceae; genus Granulicatella; species Granulicatella sp. 20925_1_45. The sequence continues at coordinate 4,632 of NZ_JAPWBR010000020.1, forward strand.
GATAAACAAAATCTATTTAAAGACTTTGATGAAAAAAGAAAAGCGAAAATCGCCAAGCTCAAAGAAAGGAAATCGATATGACATATCCAAAATATATAAATGAATTGTGCCAAGTAACTTATGATATGTGGAATAAGGGCTGGGACGAATACAATGGTGGTAATATTAGCTACCGTTTAACAAAAGAAGAAGCAAGTGCGGTGGAATCAGATCTTGCTGGAACTCCTTACACTTATTACACAGAAAATAGAAAAGAAGTGGAAGTTCTTGATGTACCTGAGCACGTACAAGGAGAGTATCTCTTAATTACGGCTTCTGGAAGTCATTTCAGAACATTGCACTCTCAACCAGAAGTGGACACAGGGATTATCCAGTTGACTCCTAAGGGATACCAAGTGGTAGCTGGTTTTGTGACTGGTAAACGCCCAACAAGCGAAATCTTCATGCACGTATTGGCGCATGCAGCACGTCTAAAAGTGGATCCAAATCACCGCGTCGTGATTCATAACCATGCAACCAATATCGTTGTGTATTCATTACTAGATGAAGTGACGAGTGAATCATTAACCCTTGATTTATGGTCAGTGTTAACAGAGTCTATCGTCGTATTCCACGATGGAATCGCAGTGTTGCCTTGGGAAGTTCCAGGAACGCAATTAATCGGTGATGACACAGCCCGTGAACTTGAAACTCACCGTTTAGTAGTGTGGGCTAAACACGGAGTACTTTCAACTGGTAAAGATTACCAAGATTGCTTCGGTTTAATCGAAACAGCCGATAAAGCTGCTCATATTGCGTTAGAACTAAAACGTGTTAGCGGAAAGAGCATCTACGAAAATAATGTTCTATCAAAAGCGGATTTGAAGAAAGTCTGTGACGTTCTTGGAGTAGAAGGAAAATACTTAAACGACTAATTAAAACGAAAACGATGAATAATTAAAAAATAGAATTGCCAAAAACTGTTTAAAAGATTGTTCATTTGTAGGAGGCAGGTTGATACCTGCCTCTTTTTGGTCTAATTAAAACCCCCGGATTGTCCGGGGGTCCAAAAAGCTTTAGCGGAGTGATAATGAAAAAACAAGCCTCCTTAGTTATAATTCGTATGTGGTCTGCAAACTACAACGAAAGAACTAAGGAGGTTTTGTCATGGGATATACCGATGACTTACACAGTTTATCACATACGAAATGGAACTGTAAGTATCATATCGTTTTCGCACCAAAATATAGAAGAAAGGCATTCTATGAGTCAAGGAGGCTTGATGTCGGAAGAATGTTACGACAGCTATGCGAATGGAAACATGTAAATATAATTGAAGCAGAGGTCTGCGTGGACCATGTTCATATGTTAGTGGAAATACCACCAAAAATGAGTGTTTCTGGGTTTGTCGGATATTTAAAAGGGAAAAGTAGCCAAATGATATTTGAAAGATGGGCGAATGCAAGATTTAAGTATCGCAATAGATCGTTTTGGTGTAGAGGGTATTATGTAGATTCGGTTGGAAAGCATTCGAAAGCCATTGGAGAGTATATACGAAATCAACTAAAAGAAGATCATATAGCAGAACAATTGGAATTAGAATTGGAAGATCCGTTTACAGGAAAACGTAAATAGGTGCTCGTCGCAGGCCACATAAGCGCCTTGAGGCGTCGCTCTGAGATCAGGGCTATGCCCGAAACTGAAAAACCACCGGCTTAGCCGGTGGATATTTATTTTGCGTTAAGTTTTTAAAGAACACAATTATTCCTTTGATTATACAGTAAAAAATCAAAAGAAAGTGGGAAAATTAACTAAAATAAAGCGTTTTCTATTGTCCTTAGATATGGACATAGTTTGAAGGGGATTTTTCAAAATTGAATATAAAATAAAATTAAGAGGTGATGATAATGACATTTAGTACAAAAGAGTTATCCATTATTTACTTTTTAAATTATGAGAACTATGTTACCTCCAGTGAAATATCAAAACAATTCTATTTCACGCCTAAAACGGTCTATCGAATAATTAAGAAAATAAATGATGTTGGTAAAGAACTATTTGATAAAGAAATAATTTTTTCTGAACCTGGTAAAGGATATAAGTTAAACTCATATTTTCTTGATAAAGATTTGAAAAACTTGTCTTCGACCAATTCAAATTCGGATGATTATAATGTGATCCTAAAAATACTATTTAATCATCCTAAAAAAACAGCTGTTAATTCATTGTTTAAAAATAGTTATTATAGCGACAGTACAATTCAAAGGCGAATTAAACATATTGAAGCATACTTAGCTCAGTTCGAAATATATCTAGAACAGAGTCGTCTGTATCTTTGCATCGAGGGGAAAGAAGAACAAATTAGAAAGGCGATTCAATTCACTTTAATTTTAACAAATAATTCATCGCAAACTAATTTAGTAAAAAACAATATTGATTTGTATGACAAGCGTTTTATTGAGAGTCAAATTGAATTAATTGAAGATACATTTGGTATTGAAATTCCTTATCCATATGATGTTAATTTGTTCACCCATATATATATGTTGTTAATTCGGTATAGAGAAGGCAAAGTATCGTTTTTGCAGAATCAAGAACCTTTAACTGGTGAAGAAAAATTACAATTAAAAAATAATCCTGAAATATATAAAGTCTCAAAAGTCATTAAGCAGAACATAGATTCTTATCTATCAGTATACCTTGATGAACTGGAGGAATATTTTATTTTTCAAAATATTTATTCTTTTAGTTATTTTGAACAGAATTTTCAAAACATTGATGTTGAAGTTGCCAGAGAATTTTCAACACAACTTGTAAAGGAATATTTTAACTTAGACACTTTTGTAGATAGAAAGTACTTAGATTTAATTGAAGATTTATATTTTCATATTCTACCAATGATAAATAGGTTAAGAGTAGGAATTTATATTGAAAATAATATGTTAGAAGAAATTCAATTAGAATACTTTGAAACCTTTAATAAGCTGAAAGATATAATACCAAAAATCCAGAATAGATTTGAGATTAAAAATCAAATATTTGATTCAGAAATAGGTTTTATAACTCTATATTTTGAGAAATATCTAACAACAAATAAGAAAAATATTTTACTTATTTGTTCAACAGGTGTTGGTACGTCTGAATTGCTTAGGATTAAATTACAAAACGCATTTCCAGAATTTAATATTGTATCAACGATGGGATTTAGGCAGCTAAAAAACTCTAATTTTGAGATCTTGAAAAAAGTAGATTATATTTTTTCAACAATCAGAATAAATGATAATTCAATAGTAAAACCTGTAATAAATATAAGTCCTATACTCTCAGAAAGAGATATACAGCTTATAAGATATACAGTTGAGGAGGAGAAAAAAATTGGATAAAGAAATTGATTTAACAAAGGTAATAAATAAATCGCTAATGATTGTACAATCGAAAGCTAGTTCAAAAAAAGAGATTCTTATAGAATTGTCAAATTTACTAGAAAAAGAAGGATATGTAAAAAGCTCAGAGGAATTTTTGAAAGATGTTTATTTAAGAGAAGAGGAAGGTATAACTGGTATTGGAAGTAATATTGCAATTCCTCATGGCAAATCCGATGCGGTCATAAAAACTACAGTTGCTATAGCAACACTTGAAAATGAAATTTACTGGGAAACTTTAGACGGGAAAGGAGTGAAGGTAATTATTTTATTTGCAGTTCAAGATACGGATGCAACTACGACACATATTTTATTATTACAAAAAGTTGCTATCTTGTTAGCAGATGATGATTTTTTAGAAAGTCTTAAAGTTGTTTCTTCAGTAGACGAATTATATCAACTATTTATAGATAAATACTAAGGAGTGTGGAAAATGTTAGTAAGTGGTAAAGAAATTTTAGAAGTGGCAAATAAACATGGGTTTGCAGTTCCTGCTTTTAATGCAGGATCTGGACAGTTGTTAGAGGCAGTAATTGAAGCGTGTGAAGAAACAGAATCTCCTGTAATGATTGCTATTCATCCAGATGAGTTATCTTTCTTGACGGATAGTTTTGTCGATCAAGTAAAATATTATGCTAATCATTCTCGATTACCAATTTGTATCCATCTTGATCACGGGGCAAATTTTGAACAGGTTATTCATGCGATTCAATTAGGCTTTACCTCGGTAATGATTGATGCTTCTCATAAGGAGTATGAAGATAATATTGCAATTACAAAAAAAGTAGTTGAGGCAGCTCATGCGGTTGGTGTTTCTGTTGAAGCAGAATTAGGAACGATTGGTGATACAGGTAACAGTATTGAAGGTGGCGTTACTGAAGTGATTTATACTGACCCAAATGTTGCAAGAGACTTTATCGAAAGAACTAATGTAGATAGTCTGGCGGTAGCGATTGGTACAGCTCATGGTATCTATCCTAAAGATTTAAAACCAAAATTAAGACATGATATTTTAGAAGAGATTGAAAAGTTAGTTGAAATTCCTTTAGTGTTACATGGCGGTTCAAGTAATCCAGATGAAGAAATTGCGAAAGCAGTGACAATGGGGATTAACAAAATTAATATTTCGAGTGATATTAAGATTGTATTTGCTAATAAACTCAAAGAAGTATTGGCGAATGGTGGTAGTGAAATTAGAGAACCAAATGTAATGTTCCCACCATGTATGGAAGAAACGAAAAAAGTAGCTATTGAAAAGATTAAGCTATTTAAATCTGATAAGAAAGCCAAATTGTATTATTAGAAATCGATTGGGGGAATTAAAATGAATATTGTTGGAATAGCAGCATGTACTGCAGGAATTGCTCATACGTATATTGCAAAAGAAAAAATTCAACAAGCTGCAGAAAAAAGAGGGCATACAATTCATATTGAAACACAAGGCTTGGCGGGGACTCAAGATGAATTAACTCCACGCGATATTAAAGAGGCAGATATTGTTCTTATTGCTGCAGATATTAAAGTTAACGGAAGAGATCGCTTTAATGGGAAAAGAATTGTAGAAATTCCTACAGGATTAGCAGTGAAATCATCTCAAAAATTAGTTGAGAAGTTAGAGCAAGTTGTAAACGAACAAAGATAATAAGGAGTGTTAAAAATGAAAAAGATTGAAATCAAGAAACACTTGATGACGGCGATATCTTTCTTCCTCCCAATTGTTGTTGGTGCCGGTTTTCTATTGGCTATTGGGAATATGATGGGTGGACAGAATATTCAGGCTTATAAAGATGGTTTTACTTTTGCGGATACTTTAGTAACTATGGGGATTTACGGTCTTAGTTTATTGCCGATGATCGTATCAACGGCAATTGCGTATTCAATTGCAGATAAGCCAGGTATCGCGCCAGGTTTAATTGTTGGTATGGTTGCTTCAGGTATTGGAGCAGGTTTCTTAGGTGGACTAGTTGGTGGTTATATTTCAGGATATACTGTAGCAGCAATTGTTCATTATATTAAGGTACCAAAATGGATGGAAGGTTTAATGCCTACATTAGTTATTCCTTTCTTAAGTTCTTTCATTGCCGGTATGCTTATGTATTATGTGGTAGGTGGACCAATCAATTGGCTTGCTGGTTTGATTACGGGATATCTTTCTAGTTTAGATAAATCATCTCTATTCTTCTATGGAATGATTATTGGGATTTTTGCATCAATTGATTATGGTGGTGCGATTAACAAAGTAGTTTTTGCATTTGTATTCACTTTATTCTCTGAAGGTATCTATGAACCAATTACTGTATTAATCTTAGCTTCAATGGTAACACCATTTGGGCTAACTATGGCTTATTTCATTGGAAAAGTAATCCGTAAAAATATCTTCAATAAACAAGAAATTAATGCATTAACTACAGCATTCCCTATGGGTGTTTGTCAGATTACAGAAGGTTGTTTCCCAATTGTTTTAAATGATTTATTAAGAAATGTAATCGCTACTGGTGTTGGTGGTGCTATTGGTGGTGGACTAAGTATGCTTTGGGGAGCTGATAGTCATATTCCAGCTTCTGGTATGTTTGCGGTATTCACAATGACTAAACCTTGGGCATTTATCGGTGCGTTGCTAATTGGTTCGCTAGCAACAGCTGTAACAATTTTAATTCTAAAACCAAAAGTAGATCCAAACTTTGTTCCGGGTGTAGAAGAAGATCAAGAAGAAGATGATATTGCTTGGGAAGATTTAAAGATTAGTTAGGAGTGTAATTAATGATTGATTATAAAGAAAAAGTATATCAAGCTTTCTTAGAGTCAAATATTGTTTTTACTTCAGATGAATTAAGTAGTATAGAATATGCTGATTTTGGATTGAGTAATTTTGAAAATGAAGGATTAAATCTCATTGTTTACGAAAATAATGATAGATATTGTGCTAAAGAAATGGTATTACTTCCTTTCCAAACTTGTCCAGAACATTTACATCCAAATCGTAATGGAGAACCAGGTAAACAAGAAACCTTTAGATGTAGAAAGGGAAGTGTAGTACTTTTTGTAGAAGGAGAAGCTAATGGTGTGACTGTTAAAGTGCCAGAAGGAAAAGAAAATTACTATACTGTAAAACATGGGATAGTTTTAATGCCAGGAGAACAGTATACAATCTTACCTAATACAAAACACTGGTTCCAGGCTGGGAAAGAAGGAGCAATCATTTCTGAATTTTCTTCAAATAGTGATGATGCTAGCGATGTATTTACTGATCCAAATGTGAAGAGAGTAAATTAATATGATGAAGGGGCTGAGGAAATACCAAGCCCCTTTTTAAATAAAGAGGTATCGTTATGAATACTTATTCTATCGAAAATGAATATATAAAAATAGAATTTCTTACTAAGGGGGCAACAGTTGTCTCTATTAGAAAGAAAGAGACGAATACAGAATACATTTTGTCCTATAAGAATATAGATCGATACGTAAATAATGTTTACTATTTTGGTGCGACAATTGGAAGGAACGCAGGAAGAACGTATCCTACTGAATATACAAATTTTTCAGGTAACAAAATAAAATTAAAACCTAATGAAAATAAGGTGTATTTGCATGGAGGAGAACATGGACTTGACTCTGTTGAATGGAAATTATCTATATTAGAAGCAGATTTTGCGCTGTTAGAATACAAAGACTCAAATCCCGACTATGAAAAGTCCTCCGTGAACGTAATATACCAATTAATTGGTAAAAACTTTGTTATTAGATATTTAGGAAATGCAGAAATTCCTACAATTTTTAACCTGACTAATCATTCTTACTTCAACCTGAATGGTAATAGAGATTATAGTACTGTCAAAAATCATTATTTAAAAATTGAAGAGTCCGAATTGCAAATTGTAGATGATGATTTCATCCCAACTGAAAAATACTCCGATATGAAAAATAAATATCAGAACTTTGATTTTTCAGATGGAAAGAAAATTATTGAAGCTTTTGATGTGGATAATGATTTGAGTCGAAAGTGTAAGGGTGGCATAGATCTTGCATACTGCTTTAAAAAGAATGTAATTTCAACGCCAAAAATAGAAATTTGGTCTGATGATCGAAAAAATGGACTTCGAATATATTCTAATCAAGAATCTTGTGTTATTTATACACTAAATAAATTAATAGATAGTGAAGAAGAATTTCAAAAGTATCAAGGAATAACCTTTGAAATGCAAAAAAGACCAAATTACATTCATAGTTTATCTGGGGATTGTCTTCAAACTAATTATTATAATTACATTAGATATGAAATATTATAGAGGAGGTCACGAATATGGGTTATGTATTGGGGTTAGATTTAGGAACTAGTTCCCTAAAAGGTTTATTGATAGATAAAGATTGTAATTTAGTATATGAAGCATCTTATGAATACACTTTCTATGCTCCCAAGCCAAGTTATAGTGAACAAAATCCTGAAGAATGGATTCTAGCACTTAACAGTATTATGGAAGAAATTAATTCAAAAGTAATTGATTTTGGCGATAATCTTGAAGCTATAAGTATTTCTGGGCAGATGCATGGGCTTGTGATGCTAGATGAATATAACAAGGTTATTAGACCAGCTATCTTATGGAATGATACCAGAACAAGTAAACAATGCGAAAATATACTCAAAGATTTTGGAGATAAAATATTATCAATCACAAAAAATAGACCATTAGAAGGATTTACTCTACCTAAAATATTATGGGTTCAGGAAAATGAACCTGACTTATGGGAGCAAGTAAAGCATATAATGCTTCCGAAAGATTATGTTGTATGGTATTTAACAGAAAAATACTCGACTGATTTCTCAGATGCTGCAGGAACCTTAATGTTAGATTTAAAAAATTGCAAATGGTCTGAAGCAATCATTGAAAAATATAAAATTGAAAAAATGTATTTACCTTCGATTTATAAATCTGAAGAATTTGTTGGTGAAGTAACAGATGCTTTATCACTTATATGGCAACTAAAAAATAAAGTAAAAGTAGCTGCAGGAGGAGCTGATAATGCTTGTGCAGCACTTGGCGCTGGGATTGTTTCTTCCGAAATTGCTTTAGTAAGTATTGGAACTTCTGGTGTTTTCTTGTCCTATGAAGATCAGCCCCATGATAATTATAATGGGATGCTTCATCTATTTAATCATGCTATTAGTGGTGGTTATTATTCAATGGGGGTAACTCTGTCCGCGGGCCATAGTCTAGAGTGGTTTAGAAGGACCTTTGCTAGAGGGAAAATGTTTAAGGAACTTTTAGAGAATATTGACAATATAAATGTCGGTTGCGACGGCCTACTCTTTACTCCGTATATCGTTGGAGAAAGAACGCCATATGCGGATAGTAAAATCAGAGGAAGTTTCATTGGAATAGACACAAACCATAATCTTGATCATTTTACTCGAGCAGTGATTGAAGGGATTACTTTTTCTTTAAAAGACTCACAGGTGTTAATGGAGAAAGTTGCTAATAAAAAATTTTCAAAAATAATATCTGTTGGTGGAGGAGCCAAAAACAAAGAATGGCTACAGATGCAAGCTGATATTTTTTCATGTGAAATTCTACAGTTAAAATCAGAACAAGGACCTGGTCTAGGGGCTGCATTTTTGGCCATGATTGTAGCTGGATGGTATCCAAGTTTAGAAGAGTGTGTGACAAAAAATGTTCATTACAAAGATTCGATTTTGCCAAACACTTTAGCTACAATAGAGTACGATAAGGTATACGAAAAATATAGAAAGATTTATAAAGCCACTAAAGAAATTTGTGTTTAAATTTAATATAAGAGTATTTCGATATTAAAAGTAAAGAATACTTCATTGTAAATATTCAATAAATTTATCCATTTCATTAAGGTTGGTAAATAGATTTGTATGATTTAAATTAATTGTTTATTATTCAACAGATGACTTTAAAAAGTCATCTGTTGAATTTTTTATTACCTATTATAATAGATGAGACCTTTATTTAATGGGAAAATAGCAACTTCAAAAAAGTTTGAAAAAATTTTAATTTAGGTATTTATTTTTTTGTTAACTTCTGATACAATGAATACATCAGATGAATTCACTGCAAAACGTCACATCATTTCTAAAATTAGAGATGATTTTATATTTACGCACTAATGTAAGCGAGTGCATAAAAGTCATCTAACAAAAATCATCTGCAGACTTTAGAACTGATTTATTTTATGAAAGGAGAGCATATGGCTTTAACAAATGAAAGTCCATTCGTAGTATGTATCGATTCAGATGGCTGTGCGATGGACACAATGGATATTAAGCACATTCGATTCTTTGGCCCGCTAGCAGCGAAGTATTTCGAGATAAAAGATCAAGAAGTCTATTTAGAAGAATGGAATCGTGTTAACTTATTCTCTGAAACGAGAGGGATTAATCGCTTTAAAGGGTTACTACTTAGTCTCGAGTTTGCTAAAGAACACGGTGAAGCAATTGAAGACTTCTCAGTGTTTGCTAACTGGTGTAATCATACAACATCTCTTTCGAATCAATCATTAGAAGAGGAGATTGCTAAGCATAACGATGCTTTACTAGTAAAAGCACTCGATTGGAGTAAGGCTGTGAATCACGGCATTGAAACAGAACTTGTTGGCGAAGATAAACCTTTTGAAGGCGTGAAAAGTGCTTTAGAAGAAATTAGTAAAGTAGCACAAATTGCGATTGTTTCTTCTGCGAATAGCGAAGCAGTTAATAGTGAATGGAAACGTCATGGGTTAATGCCATTTGTTTCAGAATTCTTCGGACAGGAACGAGGAAGTAAAGCAGCAGCGATTAAAGAAATCAAGTCTCTTGGATTTGAAAAAGAAAAAATTTTAATGGTCGGAGATGCTCCTGGTGATCTAGACGCTGCAAAAGTTAATGAAGTACATTTCTATCCAATTTTATTTGGAAAAGAAAAAGAGTCGTGGGAAACGTTAGTCACAAAAATTCTTCCAGAATTTATTGACGGACATTACGACGATAAAGAGTATCAAGCAATTTATCATAAACATTTATCACAATTTAAAAATTAAAAAATAAGGAGTTAATATCATGGAAAATACAGGGATTCATAGAGCGAAAACGTGGCAAATGGCGTTGTTTGCTTTGAATAATACATCAACAAACTTATGGCTAGTTCTTTTGAACTTCGTTGCCTACTATTTAACAGGTTACGTTGGGGTAGCGGTAGTAATGGCTACTTCTGTAATGACATTTATGCGTATTTGGGATGCGATTACTGACCCAATCGTTGGTTATATTGTAGATAAAACTGATGGAAAATTTGGTAAAAACCGTCCGTTTATGGCAGCTGGTAATATCGTGTTACTAATTACTACTTTCTTAATGTTCTTTACAACTCACCATTTACCAGAACAATATAGATTCATTTATTTCTTAGTGATTTATTTAATTTACATTATCGGTTATACCTTACAAACAGTAGTAACAAAATCAGCTCAAAGCTGTTTAACAAACGATCCTAAACAACGTCCAACATTTGGTATCTACGATGGTATCTATAACGCTACATTATTCGCATTAGTACCAGGGTTTGTTGCTCAACACTTAGTGCCAAAATATGGTGGCTTTACTGCTGAATTATTCCAAGAGTTATGGTTGTATATCGCTCCTGTAACATTTATCTTCACTTGGTTAGCAATCTTCGCGCTTAAAGATAAAGACCGTACAGAGTTCTTCGGTACTGGTGAACCTGTTAAAGTTACTTTCAGAGACTACTGGGATGTATTAAAAAATAACCGAGCTATCCAAATGCTAGTAGTATCTGCATCAACAGATAAATTAGCAGCTTTGGTTACTACTAATGCTACAGTATCGGTTATTATCTTTGGTATTATTTGTGGAAACTATAAATTACTTAATACATTTAACCAATATACATTAATTCCTAAGATTTTAATTATGATTCTTGGAGTTAAATTTATTGCACAAAAACTTGGACAAAGAAAAGCATTATTATTAGGTTCATGGGCTGGTATTATTCTTTATGGATTACTATTTGGGTTATTCTACGTAGCAGATCCTTCAACGTTCTCACTACCTGGAGCTGAAGGGTTCACAGGATTATCATTCTTCACAATTGCGTTCTTAACATTATTTATCTTAGCTCAAGGTGCGAATGGTTTAGCAGGGACAATGGTAATTCCTATGACAGCTGACTGTGCGGATTACGAAGTATATCGTTCAGGTCGTTACGTTCCTGGTTTGATGGGAACTTTATTCAGTGCAGTTGATAAAATTGTTTCTTCATTCGGTTCTGCATTTGTAGGTATCCTATGTGCGTCTATCGGTTTTACTGAACAATTACCTCAAGTCGATACACCATTAACACCAGAATTGAAATTTATCGGTTTAGTGATGTTCTGTGGATTCGTTATATTTGGATACATCTGTAACATTATCGCAATGAAATTCTACCCATTAAACAAAGAGAAAATGGAAGAAATTCAAAGTGAAATCGCTCGTATCAAAGCTGAAACATTAGCAAAACAAAAAGCATAATTCATTAACGCTCCGTAAGCTAAAGAGTTTACGGAGCTTCATTATAGGAGGAAGTAAAATGGCAAGATTAGTAGATTTATCCAAAAAACCTTACAACTTGAACCCAAACCAAATTGAGTGGGTTGAGTCAACCATTAAAGGCATGTCGGATGAAGAAAAAGTGGGACAGTTATTTACAAACTTGTTCTTTTTCGGAGGGGATGCTTTTAGCGGAAACAATTTAAGCAATAAAGAGATTCTAGAAAAATATCATATCGGCGGTGTTCGTTATATGAACGGTAGCCCTGAAGATGTTCAAGGGTTGATTAATGATCTTCAATCTCAAACAAAAATCCCATTATTAGTGGCAGCTAACTGCGATTCTGGTGGTGACGGTGCCGTTAAAGGTGGTACTTATATTTCTTCAGGTGCTCAATCTGAAGCAAGTCGTGATCCTTGGGTTCCTTATCATGCAGGACTAGTATCTGCTCGTGAAGAGACTGCTCTTGGGGTAAACGTAAACTTTGACCCATGTGTGGACATTTTACAAAACTGGAGAAATACAATCGTTAATACACGTGCGTACGGAACTACTGCAGAAGATGTTATTAAATATACAAACGCGTATGTAGAAGGTCTAAAATCCGAACGTGAAGTAGTTTGCTGTGTGAAACACTTCCCTGGAGATGGAACTGAAGAACGTGACCAACACTTAATTTTAGGTGTGAATGAATTATCAGTAGAAGAGTGGGATAATTCATTTGGTAAAGTGTATCGCAACCATATTGAAAATGGTGTTGAAATGATTATGGCAGGACATATCGCATTGCCTGAATATCAAAAAGCACTTCGTCCAGGTCTTGAAGATAAAGATGTTATGCCAGCAACACTTGCTGAAGAATTAATTCAAGATTTACTAAAAGAAAAACTAGATTTCAACGGAATGGTGATTACAGATGCCAGCCACATGTTAGGAATGACAAGTGCTATGCGTCGTGAGGATTATGTTCCAGGAGCAATTGCTGCAGGATGTGACATGTTCTTATTCTTCAACAATATGGAAGAAGACTTTAACTTCATGTTAAAAGGATATCACAATGGAGTCATTACTGAAGAACGTATGACAGATGCTCTTCGTCGTATTTTAGGATTGAAAGCAAAATTAAATCTTCCTGAAAAACAAGCAAACGGAACATTGTTAAAAGCTAAGAAAGAGTTAGAAGTTATTGGTTGTGCTGAACACTTAGAATGGCAAAAAGAAGCGGCTGACCGCGGAATCACTCTTGTTAAAGATACGCAACAAAACTTACCGATTAATCCAGTGGATCATAAACGCGTACGCTTGTATTACTTAGAGGGTGAAAAAGGTGGAATCATGGCTAATGATGATTCAGTTTTAAACCGCTTCGTAGATGAATTAACTAGTCGTGGATATGAAGTAACGGTTAATGATGGAAATAGTCGTATCAAAGGGCGTACACTAGAGTATAGAGATACAGTTGATTTAGCATTAGTAGTTGCGAATGTGATTGGATATGGTGCGCAAAATAACTACCGCATCCAATGGAAAACAGCAATGTCGAATGAGGTTCCTTGGTATGTACATGAAGCACCGACAGTATTTGTGTCTACAAACTTTACAACTCATTTACATGATGCAACAATGGTTAAAACATTTGTGAATGCTTACCATGGTAATGAGAATACAGTGAAAACTGTAATCGATAAACTTGAAGGGAAATCTGAATTTAAGGGAAATCCTAATGAGTTAGTGTGGACAGAGAAATGGCAAGCTAAACTATAGAAAGAGGGATGGTTCATGTTATATCCAGTTTTAAATACTAAGAGAAAACGTTATTCGTTAGATGGGATTTGGAACTTTAAACAAGGTGAATACGCTCCAGGAGTGGATGCGCGCCTTTCTGCTGAAGAGCTAATGGTGGTACCAAGTTCATTCAACGATGTAGCAGTTGACTCTGAGAAAAGATACTTTATTGGAGATAGTTGGTATGAACGTACATTTGCGGTGCCTTCTTTCGATCCAGATGAAGAATTAGTACTTCGTTTTGGTTCAGTAACACATCAAGCAAAGGTTTATGTGAATGGGCAATTGATAGGAGAGCATGTCGGTGGATTTACACCTTTTGAAGTTCGTATTCCTGAAGAATTGACAAACAGGAATGAGTTATTAATTAGCGTTTGCGCAAACAACATTTTAGACCATACGACTTTACCGGTCGGAAATTATTCAGAAGAAGTGTTGCCAGACGGTAGCGTGAAGAAAAAAGTAGTCGAGAACTTTGACTTCTTTAATTACGCGGGTATTCAACGTCCTGTTCAATTATTAGTCCTTCCAAAAGCGCGTATCGAAGATATTGTAGTGACTTACGATGTTCATGATAATGATGCGACTGTGAAGGTAGCGGTAGAACATACTGCTACTGGTGGAACCGCAAAAGTAACCCTTTTAGACGAAAATGGTGAAGTTGTGGCTAAAGGCGAAGCAGGTTCTGAACTAGAAATTGCCAATGTTCGTCGCTGGGAAGTACTAGATGCGTATCTTTATACAGCAAAAGTCGAATTATTTGCTGGAGAAGAGTTAGTGGATGAATACGAAGAACTCTTTGGGGCTCGTACGATTCGTGTTGAGAATGGTCAATTCTTGGTAAACGATAAACCAGTATATTTCAAAGGTTTCGGTAAACATGAAGATAGTTACGTAAATGGACGTGGTTTCAATGAAGCCCTAAACTTAATGGACTTAAATTTAATGAAGAGCATTGGAGCAAACTCATTCAGAACGTCCCATTATCCATACTCAGAAGAGATGATGCGCTTATCTGACCGAATGGGATTCTTGGTCATTGATGAAGTACCGGCAGTAGGTTTATTTGCAAACTTCACAGCAGCTTTAGATTTAGTGGGTGGAGGTAAAAACTCACTTAAAACATGGGAATTCTATGAAACAATGGAAAATCATAAATTAGTACTTAGAGAATTAGTAGCTAGAGATAAAAACCATGCATGTGTAGTTTTATGGAGTGTTGCAAATGAACCTGATGGAGCAGGAGAAGGTGCTGATAAGTACTTTGAACCATTAGTGAAATATGTGAAAGAGTTGGACCCACAAAAACGACCAACAACCGTAGTGAACATTATGATGGCTACTCCAGAGCGTGACTTAATTTCGCCATATATCGATGTACTTTGCTTAAATCGTTACTTTGGGTGGTATGTGAACCATGGTGACATTGAAGGAGCTCGAGTGGGGCTTCGTAATGAGTTGCTAAAATGGCAAGAAAAGTATCCAGATAAACCAATCATTATGACAGAATATGGTGCGGATACACTACCTGGATATCATTCAAACTGGGATGTTCCTTATACGGAAGAGTATCAAGAACGATTCCATCAAATGAATCATGAAGTGTTTGATGAACTCGAAAACTTTGTGGGTGAACATGTTTGGAACTTTGCGGACTTTGAGACGAATAGTTATACACTAATTCGTATCCAAGGGAACCACAAAGGATTATTCACAAGGGATAGAAATCCAAAATCGATCGTTAAATTATTTAGAAACCGTTGGAACTCTATTCCAAACTATCATTACAAAAAATAGTAAGTACTTTTCGAATGCTATTCTAATGGTTTGAGCTATAGGGTAAGAACTGTTAGAATAGGTTCGAAAAAGTGTCGAATGGGGAATAGAGATGAGAGAAAAAACTGTTTCTTTAGTGGAACAAACCGCAAATCGAATTGTCGAATATTTTGAAAAGAATGATTTAAATGTTGGAGATAAGTTGCCAAATGAGTATACATTGGCTCAAGACTTAGAAGTGGGACGTAGTACGTTACGTGAAGCAGTGAAAATGCTAGTTTCAAAAAATATTTTGGAAGTTCGCCAGGGGTCAGGAACTTATATCACTAGTCTAACAGAGACTATTAAAGATCCTTTAGGTTTTGGTGAGATTGATAATCATATGAAACTAACTCAAGACTTGTTCGAGGTTCGTTTCTTAATCGAGCCACAAATGGCGAGTCTTGCTGCGCAACATATTACGGATGAAGAAGTAGCTGTTTTAGAAAGACTTGAAAAGGCTTTGGAAAAAGAAATTCATTCAGAAGGAGATATCCATTTTAGATTGGATATTCAATTTCATAGTGCGATTGCGGAAGCTAGTCGAAATGTGGCGATGCAACAACTTATTCCAATCATTATTCAATCGATTAAATTATATAATGATTTCTTCACGAGTGAGCAGAGCAAAGCGAACACTATTCGGGCTCATAGAGAGATTGTAAGAGCGATAAAGAAACGCGATGCAGTCGCAGCTAGAGATGCAATGTTACTACACTTGGCGGATAATCGTCGTACGTTATCTTATAACTAAATCATCTGACGAAATCGACGCTTAAAAACAGAATATTGTCATTGACACTAAAAGTCATCTGATGTATCATAGAGATAACAGATGACTTTTATTTTTTTACTAAAAGGAGAAAAAGCTTATGACAAGTGTATTAGAACAATTAAAACAAAACTATATTTTTGCAGTTATACGCGGGAAATCATCAGATGACGCAATTGAAATTTCAAAACACTCAGTGTTGGGTGGCATTAAAAATATTGAAGTGACTTATACAACACCAGATGCTTCAAAAGCTATTTCAGAATTAAAAGCATTCTATGCGAATGAGACAGAAGTAGTGATTGGTGCTGGGACGATTATGACGGTGGAATTAGCAAAAGAAGCTATTGCTGCTGGAGCAGAGTTTTTAGTAAGTCCTCATTATGATGCGCATATTCAAAAAGTCGCTCATGACGCTCATATCGATTACTTCCCAGGATGTGCAACAACGACTGAAATCGTTCAAGCAATGAATGGCGGAGCAAAAATCATTAAACTATTCCCTGGGGGAGTGTTAGGACCTTCATTTATTAAAGATATTCATGGTCCGATCCCACATGTGAATTTAATGCCTTCAGGTGGAGTTTCTCTTGCAAACATTAAAGAGTGGAAAGAAAAAGGTGCCGTTGCTGTCGGTGTCGGTAGTGCTCTTGGTGCAAAAGTTGCAACAGAAGGTTATGAAAGTGTCACACGCATTGCTAAAGAATTCGTCACCGCTTTGGAGGATTAATCATGACTTTTAATCGTAAAAATTTTTTACTACAAAGTAAAGTGGCAGAAGACTTATACCGATTGGTTGAAAAACTTCCAATCGAAGACTTCCACTGTCACTTATCTCCTCAAGAAATTTTTGAGGATAAGCCATTTGAGAATGCTGTACAAGTATGGCTCGGTGGAGATCACTATAAATGGCGTTTGATGCGTGCAAATGGCGTGAGTGAACGTTTGATTACAGGGGATGCAACTCCTGAAGAAAAATTTGAAGCTTGGGCAAAAACGTTGGCTAAAGCTTTTGGAAATCCTTTATATCACTGGAGCCATTTGGAACTAAAACAAGTTTTTGGCATTGATGACTATGTCACTCCAGATAATTGGAAAATGATTTATGACCGTATGAATCAAACAATTGTAGAGGAGCAATTGAGTCCTAGAAAATTGATTAAACGTTCAAATGTAGAATTTATTGGAACAACTGACCATCCGCTTGATTCTCTCGAATGGCATCAAAAGATTGCAGAAGATGTCTCTTTTGATACAGTTGTCGCACCAACATTCCGTCCGGATGAAGCCTTTGTGTCACATCCAAAATTCGCTAGCTTTGTGACTAGATTACAAGAAGTAACTGGTGCAGAAGTTCGTTCGTTTGATAGCTTTGTGGAAGCTTTAGAACAACGTATCGAATTCTTTGTGGCAAACGGATGTAAAGCAAGTGATATTAGTTTTGGAGAAATCTTGTATAAGAGAGCTTCAACAGAAGAGTTAGATGCAGTATTAGCAAAAGTGATTCGTGGAGAAGTACCTACTCTTGAAGAAATTCAACAATGGCAAACAGAAGTGTTTATTGCCTTATGTGGGTTATACAAGAAACACCACCTAGTAACACAAGTTCACTTTGGGGCAGTCCGAGATACAAACCGTAAGTATTTTGAAAAAATTGGGGTAGATTCAGGCTTTGACTCAACAGGAGATCAAACGCATCTAGCACTGGCTTTAAACCAATTATTAAATGCATTAGAAGAATCGAATCGTCTTCCAAAATGTATTTTTTATAACTTAAATCCATCGTACAACGATATTTTGGCCAATACACTAGCCAACTTCCAAGCAAACGAAGAAGGAATTAGAGGTCGTTTACAATTTGGTGCAGCTTGGTGGTTCTCTGATACTGAAAAAGGAATGAGAGAACAAATGCTAGTCTTAGCAAATCAAAGCTTATTATGGAATTTTGTGGGAATGCTGACTGATTCAAGAAGCTTCTTATCGTATCAGAGACATGATTACTTCCGTCGTATCTTAGTCTCACTTGTTACTGAATGGATTGAAAGTGGTCGAATCCCTTATGACGAAAAATTAATTATAGAATTCTTAGAAGCAATTTGCTATAAAAATGCTAAAGAATTTTTTGAATTGAATTAAAGGAGGAATAAAAATGGAAATGACATTCCGTTGGTATGGACATGATGATCAGGTAACTCTAGAGAATATTAGACAAATCCCTGGTATGAAAGGAATTGTAACAGCAATTTATGATGTGCCAGTTGGGGAAGTGTGGAGTCGTGAACGTATTCGTCAATTAAAACAAGACGTTGAAGCTTCAGGATTAAAATTATCTGTAATTGAAAGTGTTCCAGTTCATGAGGATATCAAACTTGGGAAACCAACAAGAGATCATTTAATTGATAACTATATTCAAACTATTAAAAACTTAGGAGCTGAAGGTGTTAACATTGTATGTTATAACTTCATGCCAGTATTTGACTGGACACGAACTGACTTAGCGTATGATCTTCCAGATGGTTCTAATGCATTAATCTTCGATGAAGAAGTGGCTAAGAAAATGGACCCTGTAAAAGGGGAATTATCACTGCCAGGTTGGGATTCAAGTTATACAAAAGATGAAATGAAAGCTATCATGGATGAGTATTCTAAAGTAGACGAAGAAAAACTTTGGGAACATTTAGAGTACTTCATTAAACGTGTCATTCCAGCCGCTGAAGAAGCTGGTGTGAAAATGGCAATCCATCCTGATGACCCACCTTATAGCATCTTTGGATTACCTCGTATCATTACTTGCAAAGAAAATCTTGTAAGATTTGTAGAATTATATGATAGCCCAAATAATGGAGTAACCGTTTGTGTAGGGTCATATGCTTCTGATCCAAACAACGATGCTGTTGAAATGTTAAAAGAAATGTTAAAACGTAATCGTGTAAACTTTATGCATGCTCGTAACATTCGTTTAACAGGAAAAGGTAAATCATTTGAAGAATCAGCACACCCAACAGAATACGGTTCAATTGATATGTATGAAGTGGTGAAAGCTCTTCACGATGCAAATTGGGAAGGACCAATTCGTCCAGACCATGGCCGTATGATTTGGGGAGAAACAGGTCGTCCAGGATATGGATTATTTGACCGTGCTCTAGGAGCTACTTACCTTCACGGTTTAGCTGAAGCCGTAGCCAAAAATGCAAAACAATAGGAGAAAAACGATGACACAATTTTTTGATTTTACAAATAAAGTCGTAGTAATAACAGGTGCTGGTGGAGTAATTTGCGGTGAACTCGCAAAGAGCTTTGGTAAACAAGGAGCGAAGGTAGCTTTACTAGACTTAAACGAAGAAGCTGCACAAAAATTTGCAGATGAAATTATTGCTGAGGGCGGTATCGCTAAAGCTTATAAAACGAACGTACTTGAAAAAGAATCATTAGAAGCTGTTCGCGAAGCCGTGAATAATGATCTTGGTACAGTTGATGTTTTAGTAAACGGTGCTGGAGGAAATAACCCTCGTGCGACTACAGATAATGAATTTCATGAAGTAGGATTAAGTGCGGAGACTAAAACATTCTTTGACTTAGATAAATCAGGAATTGAATTTGTATTCAACTTAAACTATTTAGGTACATTATTACCAACGCAAGTCTTTGCACAAGATATGGTTGGAAAAGAAGGAGCGAACATCATCAATATTTCTAGTATGAATGCTTTTACTCCTTTAACAAAAATTCCAGCATACTCAGGGGCAAAAGCAGCAATTAGTAACTTTACTCAATGGTTAGCAGTTCACTTCTCTAAAGTGGGAATTCGTTGCAACGCAATTGCACCAGGATTCTTAGTAACAGCTCAAAATGAACGATTATTATTTGATGAACAGGGAAATCCAACTCCACGTGCGGATAAGATTTTACGCAATACACCAATGGGACGATTTGGTGAATCAGATGAATTAGTAGGGGGAGTATTCTTCCTTGCAGATTCAACTCTTTCAAGCTTTGTGAATGGCGTAGTTTTACCAATTGATGGTGGTTTCGCAGCGTATTCTGGAGTATAATTAAAGAACATAAGAAGAATCGAAGTGAAAGCTTCGATTCTTTATCTATCATTGAGAAATGGAAAAGTGATGCAACAATGAAAGTAATAACTCTAGGTGAAATTTTATTAAGATTATCGACTGCAGAAGATGTGCGGTTAAAGAGTACAAAAGAGTTCAGAGTCTGCTATGGTGGAGCTGAAGCGAATGTAGGTATCTCTTTATCGCATTTTGGCCATGATGTTTCTGTAGCTACAGTTCTTCCACAAGATAACCCATTAAACGATGCTGTAAGTTCGAGACTACGAATGAACGGTATCAATACGGATTTAGTAGCAACTGAATATGGAAGATTAGGAACTTATTTTTTAGAACAAGGAAACTCAATACGTGCATCTCGCGTTACATACGATCGCTTATATTCTAGTATTTCAGTGTTAGACAAGCTATGCTGGGATTTAGACGAAATATTTATAGAAGCTGACTTGCTTCATATTTCAGGAATTCTACCAGCTCTTTCTAAGAAGTGGCAGTCGTGGACAGTCGAAATCGTCCGTAAAGCGAAGGAATATGGATGCTATGTGAGCTTTGATATGAACTATCGTAGTAAGTTGTGGAGTTATGAGGAAGCTTATCCTTGTTTCCAACAAATCTTGCCTTATGTAGATATCCTTTCTGCGGGTAGACTAGATGCGATTTATTTTTTGAAAGTAGTATCAGAGGGCGAAGATGTTTTGCTGGAAGAAATTTACAAGCGAGTTCAAGCAAAATATCCAAATATTAAAGTGTTGTATTCAACCAAACGAAATGTCATTTCAACGAACCATAACGAATTGCAGGGGTTCTTTGTAGGTGAAGATGGAGTGTTCGTCGAATCTAAACTCTATGATATTAATCCAATTATTGACCGAGTAGGTGGAGGAGATGCCTTCGCTGCAGGAATTCTAAACGGAGTTTTAAAAGGTTGGGACAGCCAACAAATTGTCGATTTTGGGACAGCAAGTTCGGTTTTAAAACATACTGTTTTTGGAGACTGGAATCCATTCAATGAAGATGAAGTCTTTGAATTTATGAATCAAAAATCAGGACAGATTGTCCGTTAAATTTATTTAACAACTATTAGACGTCAGTGTTATATCACTGACGTCTTTTCATTTGGGCTTATCAAGCGCGAGGAAAACTGTTAAAATAGTAGAGAATAAGTAGTAGAAAGGAAATCACCATGGTTAAAAATTCTGTATGGATCCAACAAGAAATTTGTGGAGTAAAATTATATGTTTATCGTTCTAATGTCAAAAACGCTACGACCATTTATTTTTTAGACGGAGATCAATTCAAAGAACCTTTTAATCATTGGATTATTAAACATCAACCTGCACTCAATTTTGTACTTTTAAATGCAAATAATCGAACAGATGATTATACACCGTGGCCTCTCCAGGCGTCTGAAACCATGCCGATGGATTTCGGGGGGAAAGCGGAAGAACATCTTTCTTTTATCACGACTCATGTGATTCCATTTTGTGAGAGTGAATATGGTTTTGCTTCAAGCGCAGAAAAGAGAGTTATCGGTGGTTATTCGCTAGGTGGATTATTCAGCTTGTATGCTGCGGTGAAAACTGATTTATTTGGAACTGTCCTCAGTTGTTCTTCTTCGCTGTGGTATCCGGGGTTTCTGGACTATTTAAAAGAACATCCCTTTAAAGCTGTTCATCCAAAATTGTACATGAGTGTGGGTGATCAAGAAGGAACTACTGCGACGAATTTAACAGCAGACCAAACTCTAAATACGCTAGCATTAAAAGACTGGGTTGAGCCGAGATTTCAAGCAAGTGATTTCCAGTTTACGTTGGAAGAAGGAAATCATGGAACTAATATTCCGGGACGTGCCTGGCGTGCTGTTGAATGGGTAGAAGAGAATAGTAAATAAGTAAAAAATCCACTGGTTTATCAGTGGATTTTTTTACTAACGATGCCAAAGGGATTCGAACCCCCGACCTAGCGTTTAGGAAACGCTTGCTCTATCCTGCTGAGCTATGACATCTTGTTAACTTAATTGAACCACACAAACCCCTTATCTGTCCATACACAGTTACTAATTCTTTACTTAAATGAGAATTGACAATCTTCTTTTTACAGCAATCGTAAATAATAAAACTAGATTATTTTTTAACATTAGAAGGTTTAGAGAACATCGATTCTATGAAAAAAGATGGAGTCCCTTGGGATTCTATGGTAGGAGTAAGAGCGGTGTGGTAACTGATGCGAAGATGAGACTCTAGGAATTTATTCCGTAGAGACTCATTGAGGCTCAGTAGGTGAGAGACTGCGGCTCGAACCGGTACAGCTCTTATCCCTACCATGAAGATATCCCAAAGGGACGGAATCCAAAAACAAACCAACGGTAAGCATAAAAAAACCACCAAAGAAAATCTTTGGCAGTTTCAGGTTCATTTATTTAGTTTGCTGACTGACGGCGTGAAGATTGCCAATGAGAATACAGACGGAAAATCGAATCGACCGTAAAAATCGCAAGTGCAATCATCCCGGCGGTAATCATTGTTTGACCGAAGAAGAATTTTCCTTTTTCAACATCTCCTACAAAGAAGGCGTATACGGTACGATACATGCCTGCACCAGGAACGAGTGGGAAAAATCCAGGAATAAAGAATACCGTTACGGGAGCTTTAAAATAGCGTGCTGCTAAGTGCGATAAAAACGCAATTGTAAGGCCGCTATAGTAAGTAGCTAGTTGTAATCCAGAACTATCCAAGAAGAAGAGATATACAAACCAACCAATGCCTCCAATAATCGAAATATGAATGAGGAGTCGTTTTGGTGCTTCAAAGACAATACAACTGAAGTAGACGGCAATGAGAGCACTAATCACTTGATAAATCATAAGGGGTTTGCACCTCCTGCTAACACGAGTCCCAAAGCAACAGCAATAGCGACGGAAAGAGCCGTCACAAACGCTTCAATTGCCCGAGCTGCTCCTGAGTTGTAGTCTCCGCGTAATGTATCGCGAATGGCATTTGTAATGGCGGTTCCAGGAACGGCCGGCATGATTAATCCTACAATGGAGATGCCGATTCGAGCGTCCGGAACGAAATGTTTCTGAATCAAAATGATAATGACAATCGCTGGAATAATCGATATGAGGTTCAACACGAATGTTCCTAATTTTAATTTCGGATCTAACTTATAAATAAATGGCATGATAACCGCTGCAACTGATGCAATGACGAGTTCAATTGGCGTTGCTCCAAATAGAGCAGCGTAGAACCCACACATCAGAATAAGGCCTAAGTCTTTTAACCATTGTGGATATTCTGATTCTTTTAAATCCTGTAATCGTTGATAAGCTGTATCGAGGTCAATTTCTTTTGTCACTAATTGACGAGAGATTGCGTTGACCTTATAAATTCGGTTCAAGTTCGTGTCTCGATTTGGAACACGACGAATTTCTGTAATAGAATCGATGCAGTCATCATCGAGCGTTGCAAAGATTCCAGTCGCCATTGCGAAGGCTTCGCAAGTTTCAAAGTTTGAAGTGGAGAGAATATAGTTCATGGTTTCTTCCACGCGATACGATTCCGCATTGCATTCGAGCATGATTTGACCAGCAAGAATAGCGGTATCCATTAATTTTTTTGCATATGATCGCACAAAGCCTTCCTCCTTACTAAAATACTCTCTAAGTATAGCATACTAGCGGTGTTTTGCTAAGTAGAAATTTTTATAAAATGAAACTGTACTATTTTTAAATTGTAATCAGATTAGTACAGTTGTTTTTTTGATGATTGTTTTAACATTGTACTGTTTTTTTAAAAGTATTTAGTGTATTATTAAGATAACAAATTTTTGGAGGGATATCCGTGGAATTATTTGAAGAATTATCACTTAAAGTGAAAGGGAAAGACGTTAAAATCGTATTTCCAGAAGGAGATGAACCAAGAATTATTGGTGCAGCGGTTCGTTTATTAGCAGATGGACTTTGCAAACCAATCTTACTTGGGAATGTAGACCAAATTAACGAAGTGGCAAACGCTCGTGGATTTAACATTTCTCATTTAGAAATTATCGATCCTGAAACTTATGCAGACGATAAATATGCAGAAATGGTAGCAAGCTTTGTAGAACGTCGTAAAGGTAAAGTATCTGAAGAAGACGCTCAAAAATTATTACGTGACGTAACTTATTTCGGAACAATGATGGTATATATGGGCTTAGCAGACGGATTAGTATCTGGTGCGGTTCACTCAACAGGGGACACTGTACGTCCAGCATTACAAATTATCAAAACAAAACCAGGTGTCTCTCGTACAAGTGGTGCGTTCATCATGATCAACAGCGACAAATCTAAGAAATACTTATTCTCAGACTGCGCAATCAACATCAACCCTAACGCACAAGAATTAGCTGAAATCGCAGTAGAATCTGCTAAAACAGCTGAATTATTTGGTATCGAACCAAACGTTGCAATGTTAAGTTTCTCAACAAAAGGTTCTGCTAAATCTGAAGAAGCATTAAAAGTAGCGGAAGCAACTAAAATCGCACAAGAATTAGCTCCAAACTACAACATCGACGGTGAATTACAATTCGATGCTGCCTTCGTACCAAGCGTTGGTAAACAAAAAGCTCCAGAGTCACCAGTAGCTGGACAAGCAACAGTATTTGTTTTCCCAGAAATCCAATCAGGAAACATCGGATACAAAATTGCACAACGTTTCGGTAACTTCGAAGCAATCGGACCAATCTTACAAGGACTAAACAAACCAATCTCTGACTTATCACGTGGATGTAACGAAGAAGATGTTTACAAATTAGCAATCATTACAGCTAATCAGGCTTTAATGGAAAACTAAGGTGCGACAAAGTGCGCTCAAAAGCGATGACGGTTCGAACTTTGCCGTAAACGACTAGAATAGTCGTGCGGACAAAGTGAGAAAGGCTTGAGCTTTTGCACTTTGGAGTCCGATTTCAAGAGAAAGACTGAAGACAAAAAATGACTCGCAGTGCGAGTCATTTTTGCTTCGTAGTCTTTCCCCCACAGAGCTTATTAGATGTTCTCGAATCACGAGTGATGAAGAGAACGTCAATAAGCTACTGTGCGATGTGAGACTTCGCGATTTCTGCGATGGCGAACTCAACTACACAAAAACGACTCACAGTGTGAGTCGTTTTTTACTTTATATAGAGCACAAAAAAGCAGGCATCGCTGCCTGCATATTTTTACAAATTATTCAGATTCTGGTAATAAGAACCATAATAGTACGTATAAGAAACCACCAGCACCAGCTAATAAGAATGAAAGAGCCCATCCAAGACGAACCATTGCTACGTCTAGTCCAAAGTAATCAGCTACACCAGCACATACTCCAGCAATTTTCTTTTCGTTTACTTTACGTGTTAAACGTTTTTCTGACATAAGAACACTCCTTATCGATGTTTATATATCGACTGTAGCATATGTTACATATAAAAAATAGTATAAATTAAGAAATTCACAAAAAGAGACTGATTTATTCTTATTTTGAAGTAGAACCGACTGCGACTTCATAATAGATTCATATTTAACAGTTCAATTGAACTTGCTCATTTCAATTTGACTCAAAATTTTTTATCATTATAACGTATACATTATAATGATATTTTTCGTTTTTATTTTAAAACACCATGATATCAACGTTTCTAAGAGTTTTTTTCTTTAAAAAAACAAAAAATTTTATGAGCAAATAAATTGCTTTAACGTTTAAGTGATGATAATCTTATTTCAATTCCAAGAGAAAAGACACAACTTTTTTGGTCAAACCATTTACGAAAAGAGGAAAAGAATATGAAAAATATTTTATTTGTAGTTGGTAGCTTACGTAAAGGTAGCTTCAACCACCAAATGGCAGAAAAAGCAGAACGTATTTTAGAAGGGAAAGCAACTGTCACTTACTTAGATTACTTAAACCTTCCATTAATGAACCAAGACTTAGAAACTCCAGTATTACCTGAAGTACAAGCAGCTCGCGATGCATTTGGTAAAGCTGATGCAGTATGGATCTTCTCACCAGCGTATAACTTTGCAATTCCTGGAACAGTGAAAAACTTATTAGACTGGATGAGCCGTGCATTAGACTTATCAGATACACACGGACCTTCAATTCTACAAGATAAAGTTGTAACGGTATCAGCAATGGCAAACGCAGGACATGAGTCATTATTTGCAGCTTATCATGCATTATTACCATTTATCCGTATGCAAGTTGTGGGTGAATTCACTGGCGCTAAAATTAACCCTGAAGCTTGGGGAACAGGCGTTGTGACTTTAGACGAAGAAGTAGTTGCAGGACTTGAAAAACAAGCGGAAGCATTATTAAACGCCTAATTAAAAACTTAACTTTTAAAAGCAGTCTCTATAGATGGGGGCTGCTTTTTTGAACAATATGCGAACAGACATTTGCCCTAGACCTTCCTGTTATGCTAGAATTGTACTGATATAGACATAAAAAGGAGCATCATTCATGTATGAATATTTAAATGGAGAGTTAGCGCATATCTTACCAACAGCGATTGTTGTCGATGTGCATGGTGTAGGGTATCAAGTGGTTTTTGCAAACCCATACCGTCTACAAGATTCTCTGAAGAAACAAATTAAAGTTTTAGTACAACAAGTCGTTCGTGAGGATTCCATTACCTTATACGGATTTATTTCAAGCGAAGAACGCGAATTATTCCAACGTTTAATTAGCGTTTCTGGTATCGGTCCGAAGAGTGCGATGAGTATTTTAGCAAATGACGATACAAAAGGTTTCGTGAATGCTGTAGAAAGTGGGAATGTCACTTATTTAACAAAATTCCCTGGTGTTGGAAAGAAAACAGCGCAACAAATTATTTTAGATTTGAAAGGAAAGTTTGAAGCTGTCCCAGAAGAAACGACTAAAGCTGTTGTTTCAACAAACCAAGCAACTCTTGAAGAAGCGAAAGAAGCCTTACTTGGTCTTGGGTATTCTGCAAAAGAAATTACAAAGATTTGGAAGTCGCTGGAAGCTGCTGCTCCAAGTACGACGCAAGAGGCATTAAAAGTGGCCTTTAAACTATTGATGAAATAATGGAGGATTATCGTGGAGGAAGAACGTTTTATTGACCAAAACCCGCTTGACGAAGGGGAAGTACAAGACGAATTATCACTGCGTCCACAGACGTTACAACAGTATATCGGTCAACAAAAAGTAAAAGAAGAACTTGCTATCTATATTCAAGCGGCGCGTAGTCGTTCAGAAGCCTTGGATCACGTGTTACTATACGGACCTCCAGGACTTGGAAAGACGACCTTAGCGATGGTGATTGCCAACGAATTAGAAGTCGGCATTAAGACGACAAGTGGCCCTGCGATTGAACGTCCAGGTGACTTAGTGGCTCTTTTAAACGACTTAGAAGCAGGGGATGTCTTATTTATCGATGAGATTCACCGCTTGCCACGTGTCGTGGAAGAGATGCTGTATTCAGCGATGGAAGATTTCTTCGTAGATATCGTGGTGGGTCAAGGACCAACTGCGCATCCGGTACATTTTCCATTGCCACCGTTCACGTTAATTGGAGCGACGACTCGTGCAGGGGCTCTTTCTGCACCGCTTCGTGACCGTTTCGGAATTGTGGAACATATGGAGTATTACGATGAGGCTTCACTTTCTGAGATTGTAAAACGCAGTGCGAATGTTTTTGATAGTGAAATTAAAGATGAGGCCGCTCTTGAGATTGCGCTTCGCTCTCGTGGAACACCACGTATTGCCAATCGTCTCTTGAAACGTGTACGAGATTTTTCTCAAGTATACGAAGAAGGCATGATTTCAAAAGAAATTACGCAGCAAGCATTGAAGGTCTTACGTGTGGACGCTAAAGGATTGGATCATATCGACCGTAAATTATTGACGGCGATGATAGATTTATACGATGGTGGACCAGTTGGACTAGGTGCCATTGCGGCAAACATTTCAGAAGATGCCGAGACCATCGAAGATATGTATGAACCGTATTTATTACAAATTGGATTTTTAAAACGGACATCACGAGGTCGTGTGGTGACGCCAGAAGGATATGCTCACTTAGGGCGATTATATCCTTTATCGTAAGAAAGGAACTAGAAATGAACTATACAACAAAAGATTTTGACTTCGATTTACCCGAAGAATTAATCGCGCAAACTCCATTGAAAGACCGTACGTCTTCACGTTTATTAGTGGTGAATAAAACTACACATACCATTGAAGATAAACATTTTTCTGATTTACTAGATGAATTAGAAGAAGGAGATACACTTGTTGTGAATAACACGCGTGTACTTCCAGCACGTCTTTATGGAACAAAAGAAGAAACAGGCGCTCATATTGAGGTCTTACTATTAACGACTACGGAAGGCGACAAGTGGGAAACACTTGTGAAACCTGCCAAACGGATGAAAGTGGGTAGTGTTGTTTCTTTTGGAGATGGTAGACTCAAGGCGACAGTTGTCGAAGAATTAGACCAAGGTGGACGTATCATCGAGTTTTCATACGAGGGAGTATTCCTAGAAGTGTTGGAATCTCTTGGTGAAATGCCATTGCCACCATATATCAAAGAACGTTTAGAAGATAAAGAACGTTATCAAACCGTTTATGCGAAAGAAAATGGATCTGCAGCAGCACCTACAGCTGGCTTGCACTTTACGGAAGAATTAATGCAAAAAATCCGTGAGAAGGGTGTAAATATTGTTCCAGTCACATTGCACGTTGGCCTTGGAACCTTTAGACCTGTTTCTGTGGATTCACTAGAAGACCATAAGATGCATTCAGAATATTACAATGTATCAAAAGAAACTGCAGAGATGATTGAAGCGACTAAGAAAGCTGGCAAACGTGTTATTGCCGTTGGTACGACTTCGATTCGTACACTAGAAACAGTTGCTAGAGATAACGACGGGCATGTGGTGCCAGCGAGTGGTTGGACGGATATTTTTATCTCTCCTGGGTATGAGTTCCGTGTGGTGGACGCGTTTGTGACGAATTTCCACTTGCCAAAATCAACGCTTGTTATGCTTGTCAGTGCTTATCTTGGACGTGAATTCACACTAGAAGCGTATCAGCACGCCATCGAAGAACGTTACCGCTTCTTTAGTTTTGGCGATGCAATGTTTGTGCATAAATAAAGAGAAATTGACCGTAGGTCAAATATTGAAGCATGGGGATGTCTTCATGGTAGTGGTAATAGTTGTACCGGTGGGAGCCAAGGTCTCCCACCTACCGAGCCTCAAAGAACCTCTAGAAAATAAATTTTCAAGAGGTTCTAATTCGCATCGGTTACTAGTCACTATTACTCCTACCATAGAATCCCCATGGTTCTTCGTTTGACCTCGGTCTCTTGTACTTTTATACGAAACATTGCCAAAAGAAGGGTAACAATCTTCATGAGTGCTTACTAGTGTAAATTTACAGGCGATGGAATTGTAACGTGCGAAAGCTGGTCTAACTACGAACCATAGGGATATCTTCATGGTAGATATAATAGCTGTACCGGATTGAGCCTTTTGTCTCAATCCTACCGAGCTTCAAACTGACTCTTGGAAATGAATTTCCAGAGTCAGTAATTCACATCGATTACTAATTGCTATTACTTTTACCATAGAATCCCTATGGTTCTTCGTTTGCCGCGGTCTTTTGTGCTATTTATACAGAACATCGCTAAAAGAAGAGGAATGTTTTTAGTGAGTGCTTATAAAATA